>NZ_JBEXCV010000003.1:0-134922 GCF_040605455.1 Embleya sp. NPDC005575
GCGGGCGCTGCGCGCCGACCCGGAGGCGGCCGCCCGGGCGCCGCGCGGAGCGGCGCTGCTCGGGTAGTCGCGCCGGCAGGATGGGCCCATGACGATCGACACCGCGGAACTCCTGGCCATCGCTCGCGACGCGGCCCGGCACACCGGCGGCTTCCTGTTGCACGAGCGTCCCGCCGACCTCGGCGTCGCGGCGACCAAGAGCAGCCCCACCGACGTGGTCACCGAGATGGACACGGCCGCGGAGAAACTGATCATCGAACGGATCCGCGCCCACCGACCGCACGACGGCTTCCTCGGCGAGGAGGGCGACGAGAGTGCGGGCAGCAGCGGCGTGCGCTGGGTGATCGACCCGATCGACGGCACCGTGAACTACCTGTACGACCTGCCCGGCTGGTGCGTGTCGATCGCCGCCGAGACGGCCGAGGGCACCCTGTTGGGCGTGGTCGAGGTGCCGGTGGTCGGCGAGACCTTCCACGCCGTGCGCGGCGGCGGCGCCTATCGCAACGGCAAGCCGATCCACTGCCGCCCCGCGTCGGCGCCGGCCCGGGCGCTGGTGGCGACCGGATTCGGCTACACCGTCGAGCGGCGCACCCGGCAGGCCGTGGTGATCGGTGCGCTGCTGCCGCGCGTGCGCGACCTGCGCCGGGGCGGTTCGGCCGCGATCGATCTGTGCTCGGTGGCCGCGGGCCGAGTCGACGCCTACTACGAGCGCGGCCTGAACCCCTGGGACATCGCGGCGGGCGCGCTGATCGCCCGCGAGGCCGGCGCCGAGGTGATCGAGGACCTGTGGCCCGAGGCCGACGGGTCGAGCGTGTGCCTGGCCGCGCCCACCGGGCTGCGTGCCGAACTCGAGACCGCCCTGGCCGCCCTGCACGCGTAGACCCGGAGCGTGCACGGGGCCCGGATCGCGTGATCCGGGCCCCGCCCACGCTCGGCCCGACAGCCGAACCCCCGGCGTCCGCTCGGGGACCTCGCCGGGGGAAAGAAACCGTGTGCCTGGTGTTCGCCTGTGATTCGGGTGATCTCGCCGTGGCTCAGGCGCTTTCGGGAAGCACCCGCACGCCGTGCTCCGACGCCATCCGCAGGAGGTCGTCCAGCTCCGACTGCTCGACCTCGACGAGGAAGTCGTCGCCGGTGTCGCAGGCCTGCTTCAGCGCTTGCTCGGTCTCACGTATGCGTCGCAGTACGCCGGCCGTGAATTCGTCCATAAGGCCGCCCCAATGTCACTCGTCGTCGCCGGTTTCGGATGTCCTCCCCCCGCACAACGCCGGGGAAACACCGATCCGGGCCTTTGGCGAAGCCCGGTCGAGGGGTCTGACCAGGGGACTTGTCCTACCCAACGGCACGGTGTCGGACTTTCCGGGGCGTACCGGAATCCTTCCCTCCCTCGGGGGGTGCCGTAACGTTCGCGACCCGACCGGCTCGACCGGCCGGCCCCGCCCGCCCCGGGCCGCCGGTCGGCTTACCGGGGCTTTACCGGGGCGCGGGGGAAGATGGACAACGGATCCATCCCCTTTCTTCGAGCAGGAGGCACAGCCGGTGCGGGTTCTCGTAGTCGAGGACGAGCAGCTCCTGGCGGACGCGGTCGCAACCGGGTTGCGCCGGGAAGCCATGGCCGTCGACGTCGTGTACGACGGGGAGGCGGCGCTGGAGCGGATCGCCGTCAACGACTACGACGTGGTGGTGCTCGACCGGGATCTGCCGATCGTGCACGGCGACGATGTGTGCCGGGCGGTGGTGGAGACCGGCATTCCGATGCGGGTGCTGATGCTCACCGCTGCCGGCGACGTCAGCGATCGGGTCGAGGGCCTGGAGTTGGGCGCGGACGACTACCTGCCCAAGCCGTTCGCGTTCAGCGAGCTGATCGCCCGGGTGCGCGCGCTCGGCCGACGGGCCGTCTCCCCACTGCCGCCGGTGCTGGAGCGGGCCGGCATCCGGCTCGACCCGAACCGGCGCGAGGTGTTGCGCGAGGGCGTCCCGGTGCACCTTTCGCCCAAGGAATTCGCGGTGCTGGACGTGCTGATGCGCGCCGACGGTGCCGTGGTCTCGGCCGAGCAACTGCTCGAGAAGGCCTGGGACGAGAACACCGACCCGTTCACCAATGTCGTCCGCGTCACCGTCATGACGCTGCGCCGCAAGCTCGGCGAGCCGCCCGTCATCCTGACCGTGCCCGGCGCCGGATACCGCATTTGAGGACCGCCATGAACGACAGCTCTCGGGCCGTCCCGGCGGAAGCCGGAAGTACCGCAGCCGGCTCCGCGCAGCCGGCTGCGGGCGCCTCGACCGCGCCCGCGAAGCCGATCTCGACGCCCGCGAAGCCGAGCCCGGCGCCCAAACCCGGTCCACCGCCGCGTCCGGGCCGCCCACCCCAGCCGCCGCGTCCCAGTGCGCCGCCCGGCGCGCCGCCCAAGCCCAACCGCGAGCCCGCCCGCGACCCGCAGCGCCCGACCACCGGCGGTCGGCGGCTGATCCTGGGCCGGGACGCCGACGACGCGGCGGAGATGTCGCGGCTGTCGCGGATGGCCCCCTCGCAGCTGCCCGCGCTGCTGCGGTCCACCATCAAGATGCGACTGACCGCGCTGTACGGCGGGATGTTCCTGATCGCCGGCGTGCTGCTGCTCAGCACCGTCTACCTGCTCGTGCGGCAGAGCCTGAACGAGGGCCGGCTGAACCTGAGCCTGGCGCCGAACACGTTGATGACCATCAACGGCGTGCCGATGACGCCCGAACAGTTCGAGCAATGGCAGACGATCCAGCAGATCCACCAGCGCGACGCCGCGCTGAACTCGCTGCTCCAGCAGTCGCTGCTGGCGTTGTTGTTGTTGTCGGTGATCGCCTTCGGCTTCGGCTACGTGATGGCGGGCCGGGTGTTGCGCCCACTGGAGCGGATCACCTCGATCGCCCGCGAGGTGGCCGGATCCAACCTGCACCGCCGGATCGACCTGGACGGGCCGGACGACGAGTTCAAGGAGCTCTCGGACACCTTCGACGACATGCTGGACCGGCTGGATCGTTCGTTGGAGTCGCAACGCAAGTTCGTCGCCAACGCGTCGCACGAGTTGCGCACGCCACTGGCGATCAACCGCACCCTCCTGGAGGTCGCGCTCGGCGACCCGGACGCGTCCGTCGAGCTCAAACAGCTCGGCAAGACGCTGCTGGCCACCAACGAGCGCAGCGAGGGCCTGATCGAGGGCCTGCTGCTGCTGGCCCGCAGCGACAACGAGCTGACCGAGCGCAAGCCGGTGGATCTGGCCGAGGTGGCCCGCCGCGCGGTGGACCAGACCGGCGCGGAGGCGGCCGAGCGCAAGGTGCGCCTGCACGACGAACTCGGTCCCGCCGTGCTCCAGGGCAACGGCGTGCTGCTGGAACGGGTCGCGATGAACCTGATCCAAAACGCGGTGCGCTACAACCGGCCCGACGGCACGGTCGACATCTCCACCGAGTCCGCCGCGGGCGTCGCGGTGCTGACCGTGGTCAACACCGGGCCGGTGGTGCCCGGCTACGAGGTGGACAACATGTTCGAGCCGTTCCGGCGGCTGCGCACGGAGCGGATCGCCAGCGACAAGGGCGTGGGGCTCGGGCTGTCCATCGTGCGCTCGATCGTGCGCGCGCACGGTGGCTGGATCGAGGTCGAGCCGCGGGAAGAGGGCGGTCTGATGATGCGGATCGGCTTCCCGGTGGGCTGATCGACGCCGGCCGCCGCCCGGTGCGGTCGGCAGCCGCGACCCGATTTCGTCGTACATACGTACGAGAGTCGTGGATCACATTTCCGTCTTGGGGTGGAACCAACCTACGCTGTCGTAAGTTACGGAATCGTAGGGACGCGTCGTGCGGGCGATGCACAGCGCCGTCCTCCGTGTCTGCCGCTGTACGACGTTGTCTGCCTATGCCCTGGAGAGCCGATGAACCTTCTCGCCCCCGCCCCCACCGGTGAGCACCTGCTTCGCGAGTTGGAGCAGGTCGTCGCCGTCGAGCTGGACCGCCACCTCGCGGTGGCCAAGGAGTGGTTCCCGCACGAGTACGTGCCGTGGAGCGCCGGTCGCGACTTCGACGGCGTGCTCGGAGGCGAGGCGTGGACCCCGGAGGAGTCCGGGCTCACCGACGTCGGCCGGATAGCGCTGACCCTGAACCTGCTGACCGAGGACAACCTGCCCAGCTACCACTACGAGATCGCCGCGATGTTCGGCCGCGACGGCGCGTGGGGCACCTGGGTGCACCGCTGGACGGCGGAGGAGGGCCGGCACGGCATCGCGATCCGCGACTACCTGATGGCCGCCCGCGCCGTGGACCCGGTCGCGCTGGAGCGCTCGCGGATGGAGCACATGGAGGCCGGCTACCAGGGCGACCACATGGACAATCCGCTGCATGTGATCGCCTACGTGACCTTCCAGGAGCTGGCCACCCGGGTCTCGCACCGCAACTCGGGCCGCACGTGTGGCGACCCGATCGCCGAGCAGCTGCTCGCGAAGGTGGCCACCGACGAGAACCTGCACATGGTCTTCTACCGCAACCTGCTCAAGGCCGCCTTCGAGATCGCCCCGGACCAGGCGATGCGCGCGGTCACCGAGATGGTCACCGACTTCCGGATGCCCGGGCACGGGATCAGCGGCTTCGAGCGCGCGGCGGCCAAGCTCGCGGTGGGCGGCGTGTACAACCTGCCGATCCACCAGAACGACGTGATCCTGCCGGTGCTGCGGAACCTCAAGATCATGGAGCGCACGGACCTGGGTCCGGAGGGCGAGAAGGCCCGTGAGGAGCTCGCGTTGTTCCTGGGCGGCCTGGACTCCCAGGTGGTGCGCTTCGAGGAGCGCCGGCTCGCCCTGGAGGCTCGCAAGGCGGCCAACCGACGCTGAGTCGGCCCGACCGGAACACGACAAGGCCCGTCGCCCCCTCGGGACGGCGGGCCTTGGCATGCGCGCTCCGGTTCAGCGCTTGCGGGCCGGGCCGCCGAGCGACTCCTTGAAGCCGACCTTGCCGCCCATCCGCAACACCGCGCCTTCGTACATCCGGGCCGCGAGCCGGATCAACCCCACGAGGGCGAGCAGCGCGATCGCGAACGCGGCCAGGTTCTCCGGCACGGAGACCTCGTCCGCCGCGGTCATCGTCGGTTGCAGCATCGCCGAGAACGGCGGCACATACGCCAGCACGTGGGCGAGCGTGCCGCCCTTTTGGCCGAGGACGACGGCGGCCACGAAGGAGGCGATCAACAGTGAGGTCATCGGCGTGATGACGTTCTGCAGGTCCTCCTGGCGCGAGACCCGGGCCGCGGCGGCGGCGAACATGCACGCGTAGATCGCGTAGCCCACCACGAACCACAGCAGCACCAGCGTCACCGGATAGATCATCGCGCCGGTCAACTCGATCGAGCCCAGCGCGGACGCGGCGGCCAGCCCGACCACCGCGGTGACCAGCATCTGGAGCAGGCCGAGCAGGCCGATCCCGAGGATCTTGCCGGTCAGCAGCGCGCGAGCGGGCACGGTCGCGAGCAGGATCTCCACGATCCGACTGGACTTCTCCTCGACCACGCCACTGGCCACCCACATGCAGAACAGCATGAGCATGCCGTAGAGCACGAACGTGCCGATGAAGGCGATGCCCTTGCGCGCGTCGCGCTGGTCGGCGTCCGGATCCAGGGTGGTCTTGGGCATCGGCGCGATCGCCGACGCCTGGTTCACCGCGCTCGGGTCGATGCCCGCCGCGCCCAGGCGTTGGTCGCGCTCCACGGTGGCCCACGAGCTCTGCAGGACGGCCGCCAACGGATCGGCCAGCTTGCTGTCCACCAGTATTCGGCCGTTGTCCACGACCGCGTCCAGCTTTTTGTCGGAGAGCGCCTGCTCGGCCGCCGCACGGTCGGCGACGGAGCCGACCCGCACGTCCACGTCCAGCAGCGTCGCCTGACGTTGCGCGGTCTGCGCCAACTGCGTCTGCTGCGGGCCGAGGAAGGCCACGTCGTACTCGTCCGAGTCGCCGCCGAGCGCGGCCGGGATGGCCACCGACGCGAGCAGGATCGCCAGCATCACCCCGACCGAGATCTGAAAGCCCCGGTCCCGGATGCGCTCGGTGAACTCGCGGCGCGCGACCAGACGCACGGCGGACCAAAACGTGCTGCCGCCGGTGCTCACGCGCCGACCTCCGTCCCGTTGACGACCTCGCGGAAGAGTTCGGCGAGCGAGGGGGTCGCGGGCGCGAAGGCCAGCACCCGGCCCGCCGCCCGGGCCGCGTCGAGCAGCGCCTGCTCGCTCGTCCCGGCAAGCAGTTCGACCAGCACCGTGTCGTCCTGCGCGGAGAGCACCTTCAGCCCGGGCAACTCGTCCGCCCAGCCCGTCGGCGCCTGCGCGAGCCGCACCCGGTAGCGCACCGCCCGATCGTCCCCGCGCAGCTCGGCGACGGTACCGACGGCGTGCATGCGCCCGTTGTTGATGATCCCGACCGCGTCGCACAGCGACTCGACCAGTTCCAGCTGATGGCTGGAGAAGACCACCGAGGCACCCGCGGCGGTGCGCTCGCGCAGCACGCCGGCCATCACGTCCACGCCGACCGGGTCCAAGCCGGAGAACGGCTCGTCCAGGACCAGCAGCTCCGGCTCGTGCACGAGCGCGGCGGCCAGCTGGACCCGCTGCTGGTTGCCCAGCGAGAGGGTCTCCAGCCGGTCCGCGGGCCCGCCGGCCACCTGGAGCCGGTCCAACCAGCGCTCGGCCGACTCGTGCGCCCGGGCGCGGGTCATCCCGTGCAGCTCGGCCAGGTAGACCAGCTGATCCCGGATACGCATCTTCGGATACAGACCACGCTCCTCGGGCATGTAGCCCCAGCGTCGCCGCACGCCGCGATCCACCGGCGCGCCGCGCCAGTGGATCGCGCCCGCGTCCGGCGCCGACACGCCCAGCGCGATACGCATGGTCGTGGTCTTTCCGGCACCGTTGGTACCGACAAAACCAAACATTTGGCCTGGTTGTACGGTCAGTGACAGATCGTCGAGGACGACCTTTTCACCGAATCGTTTGTCCAGGCCGGCCAACTCGAGCACAACACTCCCCGTGTGATTCCCAGCCCCCGTGTCGCACTTATATACGGGGGCGAACGGGGCCTTCAAGCCGAAGCGGACGTGTGCGATCCGACACACCCCGGCGATCGCGAGCGACCCGCCGATCAGTCGATCCGGCGCAGGTCCCGACGGAATCGGCGACCGTTGTCGACGTAACTGCGCACCGCCTCGGCGAACGCGCCCGGCGAAACGGCGTTCTCGCGAATCTTGGCCGGCACTCCCAGCGCCATCGCGTAGGGCGGCACCTCGATCCGATTTCCGACCACCGCACCTGCTCCCACCAGGGCACCTGTGCGCACCACGGCCTGATGCATGACCACCGCGCCGTTGCCCACCAGGCAGCGATCCTCGATCACGCAGCCCTCCAAATGCACAATGTGACCGATCACGCACTCGTCGCCCACTACCGTCGGCCACGGCGCCGTCGTGTGCAGTACGCACCCGTCCTGTACCGACGTACGCTCGCCGATCACGATCCGGCCGTGATCGGCGCGCAGTACGGCACCCGGCCACACCGTAGAATCCGCGCCGATCTCCACGCTGCCGATCACGACCGCATCCGGGTGCACGTATGCATCGGGATGCACCTTGGGTATTTGATCACCCAGCGCGTAGACCGTCACGATTCCTCCTGGTTGTGCAGGGCGGTACGGGGTTACAGTGGCCCCCCATCCAACCAAGTCACCTCTTTGGGGGTTCGGTTGGGTGTCGATTGCGTAACGAGCCTTGATGTAAGGCAAAATCTGCGCTTCGGGTCGGGCACAACTCCGGCCCCTCGCGCGTTACGTGCGCTGAAGGCATCGTCCACGAAGGTCCTCGGGCGATGTCGCACGATTGAGCACCGCAGATCCACCCGGAGGGGGAGAGGTACATGGCAACCGACTACGACACCCCGCGTAAGACCGATGACGACATCAACGAAGACAGCATCGAGGAGCTGAAGGCTCGGCGCGTGGACAAGTCGGCCGGTTCGGTCGACGTCGACGAGTTCGAGCAGGCCGAGTCTCTCGAGCTTCCCGGTGCGGACCTCTCCAATGAGGAGCTGTCCGTCCGGGTCGTCCCGAAGCAGGCCGACGAATTCACGTGCTCCAGCTGCTTCCTGGTGCACCACCGCAGCCAGCTGGCCAAGGAGAAGGACGGCCAGGCGATCTGCAGCGACTGCGCCTGATCGTGTGCGGTCGAGGACGACCGGCGATGAACGGCAACCCTGCACACGCCATACGGGTACCGGCAGGAGTTGGACCGTCGACGTTCGCCGAGAGTCCTTGAGCGCGAGAGCACGATACGGAGCGTGGGATGTGATGAAGCCGCACGCATGACGTACGAAGTCGAACGTCCGCCGACTCACCGGCGGGCGTTCTTGACTGTCCGGTGACCACCCGGCCACCGGACGATTCGCTCACTCCCGGCTCGCCCGAGCCGGGATCGAGCCCGTCCGCACCCGGGTCAGGCGCGGGCGCGCAGCGCGGCCACGACGTCGACCAGACGTTGCGGGTTGCGCGAGGACAGATAGAGATAGGGCGTGGGGTCGGCCGGGTCGGTGACCTCGATCCGCGCGGCCCATGGGATGTACGCGCGCAGCACCATGAACGCGCGCGGATCCGCGTTCTCCATCCGCAGCGAGCGGGCCTGCTCGGCGTCGAGCGCGACGCCCGCTCCGAGCGCGGTCAGCGGAATCCTGGCCCGACCCGCCAGCAGCTCGGTCTCGGTCACGGTGATCCGCGCCGCGCCGTAGGCAGCGGTGGCCCACGCCGTCAGGGCACCCAGGGCCAACGCGAGCACGATGGTCGCCGCGATGCCGAAGGCCAAGCCCACCAGCCCGCCCGAGATGCCCATCAGGACGGTCAGGGCCCACCAGGAGGCCGGCACGCCGAGTCGTTCGCTGTACGCCTGCATGGCACCAGCCTGTCATGCGTGGCCCACACGGTTCAGCGGGGGCCGTGCCGTCGGGTCAATCGGGCCAGGGCGCGGGTGACCCGCTCCGGAGGCGTACGCAGGCCGGTCGCCACCCCTTTGGCGTAATCCGAAAGAGCGGTCGGCGCCACCAGGTCGAGCAGCGCACCAGCCCTGGCGTCGTTGCCCACCAGGTAACGAGGCCGCGGTCGCGGCACGCTCAGCGCGACACGTACCGCGTGTGCGACCGGCGCCGGAGCGGGCAGGGTCTTGGCCCGGCGCACCACGGCGTCGGCGAGGTCGTAGGAGTCGTTGTAGGCCGACGTCTTGCGCGGCGGCAGTCGGGACATGCCGCGCTCCCAGATGTCGGTGCCGAAGCTGCCCGGCTCGATCAACACCACCTTGACGCCGAACCCGGCCGTCTCGATCCGCAGCGCGTCGGTGATCGCGGCCAGCCCCTGCTTGCTCGCGCAGTACCAACCCACGAACGGTGACGAGACCCGGCCGGAGACGGACGAGATGTTGACGATCCGCCCGTCCCGACGCCGGCGCATCTGCGGCAGCACCAGGCGGGCGATCCGGGCGGGCGCGATCAGGTTGGTCTCCAACTGGGCGCGGATCTGCTCGTCGTCCACGTCCTCGATCGCACCCGGCTGCGCGATCCCGGCGTTGTTGACCACGGCCCACGGGCCGCCGGCGGTCATCTGGGCGATCTCGGTGAAGGCCCGCACCGTCGATGTGGCGTCGGCGACGTCGAGCAGGACCGTGCGCACGCCCACCTCGGCGCGCTCGGCGGCCTCGCGCAGGCGCTCGGCCCCTTCCTGGGTCCTGGCCGTGCCGATCACGTCGAAGCCGGATCCCGCCAGCTCCAGGGCGATGGCAAGGCCGATCCCACCGGTAGCCCCGGTGACGACCACGCTCTTGGTCATGCGCTTCCTTCCGTCCCGCGCCCCTTTCGGGCCGCGGCGCTGGAGGCCCCCGAGCCTCTGCGCGGGTGTCGGTCGCAACGACGGTAGTGTCCTTCGGCGTGAGTCGACCAACATCCCTGACCCCGCCTCCGGATGCGGTGGTGCCCCAGCCCCACCCGGACGCACCTCCTCCCGGCACCGAGCTGGGCGAGCACTACAGCGACTGCTTCGGCTGCGGCGAGGCCGCCCCCGGCGGGCTGCGCATTCGCGCGCGCGCCGGCGAGGGCGTGTCCGTGGACGCCGAGTTCACCGTTACCGCGCTGCACCAAGGAGCCCCGGGCCTGGCCCACGGCGGGCTGCTGACCTGCGCGTTCGACGAGGCGCTCGGGGCGATCGGGTACATGCTGCACACCACGGCGGTGACCGGGCACTTGGAGACGGACTTCCGCCGCCCGGTGCCGGTGGGGTCCACGCTGTACATCCACGCGTGGTGCGAGGCGGTGGCCGGCCGCAAGATCTACTCGCGCGCGGTGGGCCGGCTCGACGCCCCGGACGGGCCGGTCGCGGTCGAGGCCGCGGCGCTGTTCGTGAGCGTGGGACTCCAGCACTTCGTCGACAATGGACGTACGGAGGACGTACAGCGCGTCATGGACAACCCCGACCTGATGAAGGCGGCCCGAGCGTTCGAGGTGAACCCGTGAGCACGAGTGTGGACATCCTGGTGCGCCGGCTCGACCCCGGGCTTCCGCTGCCCGCGTACGAGCACCCGGGCGACGCCGGCGCGGACCTGGTGACCGCGCAGGACGCCGAGATCGCTCCCGGTGAGCGGATGGTGCTGCCCACGGGCATCGCGATCGCGCTCCCGGACGGCTATGCCGCGTTCGTGCACCCACGCTCCGGACTCGCCGCGCGGTGCGGAGTATCCCTGGTGAACGCCCCAGGCACCGTCGATGCGGGATACCGTGGCGAAATCAAGGTTGTCGTGGTCAACCACGACCTGCGTACGCCGGTCGTTTTTCGTCGCGGCGACCGAATCGCCCAACTCGTGATCCAACGGGTCGAGCGAGCGGGGTTCCACGAGGTCGCCGAGTTGCCCGGTTCCGGGCGCGGCGAAGGCGGCTTCGGATCCACCGGCGGGCACGCCGCGATCGGCGTTTCGAGCGCCGTGGCGGCGGGCAACGCGGGCATCGTGCAAGACTCGGCTTCCGACAGGGAAGGACTGTGACGTGTTCGGTCGTCGTCGACGCAGCGAAAAGGATGATCTGCCCGTCGAGGAGCGCGAAGACCTCGACGACATCATCGAAGACGAGGGCGATGCCGACGAGGTGTCGAGCGACGGGGCAGCGCAAGCCTCCGACGACTCGGACCTCGACGAGCTGAGCCGACCGATCCCGCCCGCGCCCCGGCCGGACGGTCCGTGGGACTTCGACGAGCTCGAGGACCCGCACGAGGACCGCATCGACCTCGGCGGGATGCTCATCCCGAGCGATCCCCGGATGGAATTGCGGGTCGAGGTCTCCAACGACCTGATCATCGCCGCCACCGTGGTGCTGGAGGACAGCGGTCTGCAGCTGCAGGCGTTCGCCGCCCCGCGCAACGAGAGCATCTGGCACGAGGTGCGCGCCGAGATCGCCTCCGGGATCACCCAGCAGGGTGGCATCGTGGACGAGCAGGACGCCGGCCTCGGCTGGGAACTTCGGGCCCAGGTGCCGGTCCAGCTTCCGGACGGCACGCAGGGCCACCAGCTGGTCCGCTTCGTCGGGTGCGACGGGCCGCGCTGGTTCCTGCGCGGAGTGATCTCCGGTCGCGCTGCGGTGGACCCCGGCGTGGGTGCCGACCTGGAGACCATGTTCCGCGACACCGTGGTGGTGCGCGGCAACGAGCCGATGGCGCCGCGTGACCCGATCCTGCTGCGCCTGCCGGAGAACGCCCAGGTCGACCCGAACAGCGGGCTCGCGGTGCCGCCGCAGGGCGCCGACGAGGACCGCTTCGCGGGCGATCTGGACCCGTTCCAGCGTGGCCCGGAGATCACCGAGGTCCGGTAGCGGCGAAAAACCCGAAGACACCGAAGCCCGGTTCCGCCGAAAGGCGGGGCCGGGCTTCGTGCGTTCCGGCGCCGGGTTCGTGGGGGTGTGGGCGACGGGCGGCGTCGGCCTTGCGGTGTTCGGTTTCGGGTTGCTTCGAATCTTGACGTCAAGGGCGCATCAAGAAGGCATATGGGGGCGTTAGGGCGCCGCCAACGCTTTGGGTTTTGCCCGATTAATGGGGATTTTTGACGGCTTGGAAGTGCTATCAATGTCCTCGCTACGGGCGATCAAGCGCCTGTCCGTCCCAAGGAGCATCCGCGATGGCTGATCTGGCCTTCGTATTCCTGACGATCGCGTTCTTCGCGTTGGTCGTCTTGATCGCCAAGGGGGTGGCGAAGCTGTGAACGCGGACAGCATCGTCGGCCTGAGTGTTGCCATCGCCCTGCTCGGCTACCTGGTCCTGGCCCTGATCTTCCCCGAGAGGTTCTAGGTGAGCGTCACGCTCGCGGGGATACTCCAGCTGTCCCTGCTGATAGCCGTCCTGGCCGCGGTCCATCGCCCCTTCGGCGACTACATGGCCCGTGTGTACTCCAGCGACAAGCACCTGCGCGGTGAGCGCGTCCTGTACAAGCTGATCGGCGCCGATCCGAACGCCGAGCAGCGCTGGACCGTCTACCTGCGCAGCGTGCTCGGGTTCTCGATGTTCTCGCTGCTGGGCCTGTACGCCCTCCAGCGGTTCCAGGACCACCTCCCGTTCGACCTCGGGATGAAGCCGATCACGCCGGACCAGGCGTTCAACACCGCCGCTTCGTTCACCGCGAACACGAACTGGCAGTCGTACTCCGGTGAGACCGCGATGGGCCACACGGTCCAGATGGTCGGCCTGACCGTGCAGAACTTCGTGTCGGCCGCGGTGGGCATGGCGGTGGCGATTGCCCTGGTGCGCGGGTTCGTTCGGGTCCGCTCGGGCGAGATCGGCAACTTCTGGGTCGACCTGATCCGCGGTTCGATCCGGATCCTGCTGCCGATCGCGATCATCGGCACGATCGTGCTGGTCGCATCCGGCACGATCCAGAACCTGGCCGATCCGCAGACCGTGCAGACGCTCTCCGGCGGGTCGCAGACCATCCCCGGTGGTCCGGTGGCCTCGCAGGAGGTGATCAAGGAACTCGGCACCAACGGCGGCGGCTTCTTCAACGCCAACTCCGCGCACCCGTTCGAGAACCCCAACGCGTTCACCAACGTCTTCGAGATCTTCCTGATCCTGGTGATCCCGTTCTCGATGCCCCGCACCTTCGGTCGCCTCGTCGGCAACCTCAAGCAGGGTTACGCGATCCTCGCCGCGATGTTCGTGATCTGGTTCGTCGCCGTCCTGCTGATGTGGTGGACCGAGGCGCACGGCAACGGCGCGGCCCCGGAACTGGCCGGCGGAGCGATGGAGGGCAAGGAACAGCGGTTCGGCATCCCCGGCTCGTCCGTCTTCGCGGTATCCACCACGATGACCTCCACCGGCGCGGTCAACTCGTTTCACTCGTCCTTCACCGGACTGGGCGGCGGGATCACCATGCTGGGCATGATGCTCGGCGAGATCACGCCGGGCGGCGTGGGCTCGGGCCTGTACGGGATCCTGATCATGGCGATCCTGGCGGTCTTCGTGGCCGGCCTGATGGTCGGCCGCACGCCCGAGTACCTGGGCAAGAAGATCGGCGCCGGCGAGATGAAGCTGGTCGCGATGTACATCCTGGTGGTGCCCGCCACCATCTTGACCTTCACCGGCATCGCCATCGCGCTGCCCGGTGAACAGGCCGCGATCCTCAATTCGGATTCGCCGCACGGCATCTCCGAGGTGCTCTACGCGTTCACGTCGGGCGCCAACAACAACGGCAGCGCGTTCGCCGGGCTCGGTGCGAACACCGAGTTCTACAACACGATGATCGGGTTGGCCATGCTGATCGGCCGCTTCGTGCCGATCTGCCTCGTGCTCGCCCTCGCCGGTCGACTCGCCGAGCAAAAGAGCATCCCGGACACGGCGGGCACCCTGCGGACGCACCGGCCCCTGTTCGTGGGCCAACTCGTCGGCGTGATCCTGATCATCACCGGCCTGACCTTCTTCCCCGCCCTGGCTCTCGGGCCGCTTGCCGAGGGATTGGCATGACAGATACCGCAATACGCCCCACCGAAGAACACGTCGAGTCGCCCACCGGCCCCGGCCGGGTCTCGGCCGGCCTGTTCGAACCCCGCCAACTGCTCAAGTCGCTGCCCGGAGCCCTGCTCAAGCTCGACCCCCGGGTCATGGTCCGCACGCCGGTCATGTTCGTGGTCGAGATCGGGTCGGTCATCACGACCGTCATGGCGATCAAGGACCCGAGCGTGTTCGCCTGGGTGGTCACCGTCTGGCTCTGGCTGACCGTGGTGTTCGCCAACCTGGCCGAGGCCGTCGCCGAAGGGCGCGGCAAGGCGCAGGCGGACACGCTGCGCAAGGCCAAAACCGACACGGTCGCCCGGCGCATGGTCGGTGGCAACGAAGAGCGGGTGGCGGCCACCGAGTTGGCCATCGGCGACCTCGTGGTGTGCGAAGCCGGCGACATCATCCCCGGTGACGGCGACGTCGTGGACGGCGTGGCCAGCGTGGACGAGTCGGCGATCACCGGTGAGTCCGCGCCGGTGATCCGCGAGTCGGGCGGCGACCGGTCCGCGGTGACCGGCGGTACGAAGGTGCTGTCCGACCGGATCGTCGTCAAGATCACCACCGAGCCCGGCAAAACCTTCATCGACCGGATGATCGCCCTGGTCGAGGGCGCCGCCCGGCAGAAGACGCCGAACGAGATCGCGCTCAACATCCTGCTCGCGTCGCTGACCATCGTCTTCCTGTTCGCGGTCGTCACGCTGCAGCCGATCGCGATGTACGCACATGCCGAGCAGTCGATGATCATCCTGGTCGCGCTGCTGGTCTGCCTGATCCCCACGACCATCGGGGCGCTGTTGTCGGCGATCGGCATCGCCGGTATGGACCGGCTGGTGCAGCGCAACGTGCTGGCCATGTCGGGGCGTGCGGTGGAGGCGGCGGGCGACGTGTCGACGCTGCTGCTGGACAAGACCGGCACGATCACCCTGGGCAACCGGCAGGCGTCCGAGTTCGTCCCGGTGGACGGGGTGACCGAGGCCGAGCTGGCCGACGCCGCGCAGTTGTCCTCGCTCGCGGACGAGACGCCCGAGGGCCGCTCGATCGTGGTGCTCGCCAAGGAGCGGTACGGGCTGCGCGAGCGGCACCAGGGCGAACTCGCGCACGCCGAGTGGATCGCGTTCACGGCGCAGACCCGGATGTCGGGTGTGGACCTGAGCGAGGACAAGGGCGTGCGGATGGTGCGCAAGGGCGCCGCCTCCGCGATCAACGCGTGGGTGTCCGAGCGCGGCGGCGCAGTCCCGGCCCGGTCCGGCGAACTGGTCGACGGCATCTCCGCCGCCGGTGGCACGCCGCTGCTGGTCGCGGTCGAGGACGTGGACGGCGCCCGGATCCTGGGCGTGATCCACCTCAAGGACGTGGTCAAGGAGGGCATGCGGGAGCGATTCGACGAGCTGCGCCGGATGGGCATCCGCACGGTGATGATCACCGGTGACAACCCGCTGACCGCCAAGGCGATCGCGGACGAGGCCGGCGTCGACGACTTCCTCGCCGAGGCCACCCCCGAGGACAAGCTCGCGCTGATCAAGCGCGAGCAGGCGGGCGGAAAGCTGGTCGCGATGACCGGCGACGGCACCAACGACGCGCCGGCGCTGGCCCAGGCCGACGTGGGCGTCGCGATGAACACCGGCACCTCGGCGGCCAAAGAGGCCGGGAACATGGTCGATCTCGACTCCAACCCGACCAAGCTGATCGAGATCGTCGAGATCGGCAAGCAGTTGCTGATCACCCGCGGCGCACTCACCACGTTCTCGATCGCCAACGACGTCGCGAAGTACTTCGCGATCATCCCGGCCATGTTCGCGAGCATCAAGGGCGCCGAGGCGCTCGGCCCGCTGGACAAGCTCAACATCATGCAGCTGGCCACCCCCGAGTCGGCGATCATCTCGGCGGTCATCTTCAACGCCCTGATCATCGTCGCGCTGATCCCGCTGGCCCTGCGCGGTGTGCGCTACCGGCCGATGTCGGCCGACAAGCTGCTCGGTCGCAACCTGCGGATCTACGGTCTCGGCGGCCTGATCGCCCCGTTCGTCGGGATCAAGCTCATCGACCTGCTCGTCTCGCTCATCCCCGGAATCGGCTGATTCAGATGGCAACCAACTTCAGTACCCGTATCCGTGTCCTGGGCGCGTCCCTTCGGGCCTTCCTCGTGCTCACCGTGATCCTGGGCATCCTCTACCCGCTGTCCATGACCGGGGTCGCACAGGCGTTCTTCAAGGACAAGGCCGACGGCTCGATGGTGAGCGTCAACGGCAAGGAAGTCGGCTCCAGCCTGGTCGGCCAGTCCTTCGACCTGGTCGACGCCGAGGGCAACGCGCGCAAGTTCGACGCGGACGGCCGCGAGGTGATCGCCACGGCGGACGGCGAGGGCTACACCTACTTCCGAGGCGGCGGCGCGCTGACCACCGAGCAGGCCGCAGGCGTCGGCACGCAGCCGGACCCCAAGTGGTTCCAGCCGCGTCCGTCGGCCGCCAACTACGACGGCCTGGCCTCGGGCGCGTCCAACTACGGTCCCGAGAACGCTGACTTCGTCAAGCTTATCGGCGACCGCAAGGCGCAGGTCGCCAAGTTCAACGGCGTGAGCGAGGACCGGGTCCCGGTGGACGCGGTCACCGCGAGCGGATCCGGCCTGGACCCGCACATCTCCAAGGCCTACGCGCTGCTTCAGGTGGAGCGGGTGGCCAAGGAGCGCGGCGGTCTTGACGTGGCCAAGGTACGCGCCCTGGTAAACCAGCACGTGGACGCTCCCGACGTCGGGTTCATCGGCCAGGAGCGCGTGAACGTGCTGGACCTCAACATCGCGCTCGCCAAGCTCGCCGGCTGACCCGGCGGTCGTGGTGGGCACGGAGCCGGGGAGTGCCGGTGTCGGTACTCCCCGGCCCGAGGCAGAGAATGGGTGACATGGCACGCGGCAAGCTCCGGATCTATCTCGGTGCGGCGCCCGGCGTCGGCAAGACCTACGCGATGTTGGGCGAGGGACAACGTCGGTGCAGGCGCGGCAGCGACGTCGTGGTCGGGTTCGTGGAGTGCCACGGCCGACCCGCCACCGAGGAAGCACTCGAAGGTCTGGAGGTCGTCCCCCGGCGGGACATGGTTCACCGAGGCGGCTCGTTCACCGAGATGGACGTGGACGCCGTTATCGCCCGGCGACCCAAAATCGCCCTCGTGGACGAACTCGCGCACACCAATGTGCCCGGTTCGCGCAACGAGAAGCGCTGGCAGGACATCGAGGAACTCCTCGACGCCGGGATCGACGTGATCTCGACGGTGAACGTGCAACACCTCGAATCGCTCAACGACGTGGTCGAGTCGATCACCGGTGTGCCGCAGCGCGAGACCGTGCCCGACGAGGTGGCCCGCCGGGCCGACCAGATCGAGCTGGTCGACATGGCGCCGGAGGCGCTGCGCCGGCGGATGGCGCACGGCAACGTGTACGCGCCGGAGAAGGTCGACGCGGCACTGTCCAACTACTTCCGGGTCGGCAACCTGACCGCGCTGCGCGAACTCGCGCTGCTGTGGACCGCGGACCGGGTGGACGAATACCTCCAGCAGTACCGCAGCGAACACCAGATCGACGCCACCTGGCCGGCCCGGGAGCGGATCGTGGTCGGGCTCACCGGCGGCCCGGAAGGTGAAACGCTCCTGCGTCGGGCCGCGCGGATCGCCACCCGCGGCTCCGGCGGCGAGCTGCTCGCGGTGTACGTCTCGCGCAGCGACGGGCTCACCGGCGCCTCCCCGGAGGCGCTGGCCAGGCAGCGCGCGCTGGTCGAGTCGCTCGGCGGCACCTTCCACTCGGTGGTCGGCGAGAACGTGCCCACCGCGCTGCTGTCCTTCGCACGCGGGGTGAACGCGACCCAGATAGTGCTCGGCAGCAGCCGACGCAAGCCCTGGCAGTACCTGTTCGGCCCGGGCGTGGGCGCCACCGTCGCGGCGCAGTCCGGCGACATCGACACGCACATCGTCACCCACGAGCACGCGGGCGTGGGACGGGTGCTGCGCCCGATGCGCTCCCCGCTGGGTCGCGGCCGGCGAATCGCGTCGTGGGCGGTGGCGGTGATCGGTCCGGCCGCGCTCACCTACACGCTGGACGCGACCCGCGACAGTCACGGCCTGTCCACCGAGATGTTGCTGTTCCTGACGGTCACCGTCATGGTCGCGCTGATCGGCGGACTGTGGGCGTCGGTGCTCACCGCCGTGGTGTCCTCGATCCTGCTCAACTACTACTTCACGCCGCCGCTGCACAACCTGACCATCGACGACCCGGAGAACATGCTCGCGCTGGGCATCTTCGTGCTGGTCGCGCTGTCGGTGGCCTCGGTGGTGGACCTGGCGGCCAGACGTACCCATCAGGCCGCGCGAAGTCAGGCCGAGGCGCAGACACTGAGCTTCCTGGCGGGCAGTGTGCTGCGTGGCGAGCAGGCGCTGCCCGCGTTGCTGGACCGGGTGCGCGAGACGTTCGCGATGGAATCGGTGGCGCTGCTCCAGCGCGAGGAGCACCACAGCCCGTGGATGTGCGTGGGCAGCGTGGGGCCGCATCCGGCGGTCAGGCCCGAGGACGCGGACGTGGACGTGCCGGTGTCCGACTCGCTGGCGCTGGCCCTGTCGGGGCGGGTACTGCCCGCCGAGGACCGCCGGGTGCTCGGCGCGTTCGCCGCGCAGGCCGCAGTGGTCCTGGAGCGCCGACAGTTGGTCGCCGAGGCGTCCCAGGCGCGCCGGCTCAAGGAGGGCAACCGGATCCGGACCGCGCTGCTGGCCGCGGTCTCACACGACCTGCGCACGCCGCTGGCCACGATCAAGGCCAGCGTGTCCAGTCTGCGGGCCGAGGACGTGAGCTGGTCGGAGGAGGACGAAGCCGAGCTGTTGGCGGCGATCGAGTTCGGTGCGGACCGGCTGGACACACTGATCGGGAATCTGCTGGACATGAGCCGGTTGCAGACCGGGACGGTGACCCCGCTGATGGGCGACATCGGCTTGGACGAGGTGGTGCCGGGCGCGTTGGCCGGGGTCGCCGAGGATCGGGTGGCGCTGGACATCCCCGAGACGCTGCCCGCGGTGTGCGCGGACGCGGGCCTGCTGGAGCGGGTGCTGGCCAACGTGATCGAGAACGCGGTCAAGCACAATCCGCCGGGCCGCCGGGTGCACGTGTCGGCGGGCGCGCTCAAGGATCGGGTCGAGCTGCGGGTGGCCGACCGCGGGCCCGGCGTGCCGGACGAGTCCAAGGAGCGGATCTTCGAGCCGTTCCAGCGCTTGGGCGACGCGCCGAAGGGCAATGGGGTGGGACTCGGGCTCGCGGTCGCGCGTGGCTTTGCCGAAGCCATGGACGGCTCGCTGACGGCCGAGGACACTCCCGGCGGGGGACTGACGATGGTGCTGGCGTTGCGCACGGCCGAGCCGGCGGGCGCGGGCGAAGCCGAGGGGCGAACCCCTGCGGCCGAGGAGCGAACCACTTGGGAGGAACAGCGATGACAAGGGTCCTGGTCGTCGACGACGAGCCACAGATCGTGCGGGCCCTGGCCATCAACCTCAAGGCCCGGGGCTATGACGTGGACACCGCGGTGGACGGCACCGCGGCGCTGACCGCCGCCGCCGACCGGCATCCGGACGTGGTGCTGCTCGACCTGGGTCTGCCGGACATCGACGGGGTCGAGGTGATCAAGGGACTGCGCGGCTGGACCAGGATCCCGATCATCGTGCTGTCCGCGCGGCACGCGTCGGCGGAGAAGGTCGCGGCGCTGGACGCGGGTGCGGACGACTACGTGACGAAGCCGTTCGGGATGGACGAGCTGCTCGCGCGCCTGCGGGCGGCGGTGCGCCGCGCGGTGCCCGAGGAGGAGGCACCGGTGGTGGTCACCGACTCGTTCACGGTGGATCTCGCGGCCAAGCGGGTCTCCCGGGACGGCGCCGACGTGCGGCTGACGCCGACCGAGTGGCATCTGTTGGAGGTGCTGGTTCGGCACGCAGGTCGGCTGGTCAGCCAGCGTGCGCTGTTGCAGGAGGTGTGGGGGCCGCAGTACGGGACGGAGACGAACTACCTGCGGGTCTACATGGCCCAGCTGCGCCGCAAGCTGGAGCACGACCCCTCGCACCCTCGGCATCTGTTGACCGAGCCGGGGATGGGATATCGGTTCGAGGGGTAGCTCGCGGCCTCGCCCGGTCGGGCACAGGCCCGCTCGGCGGGCAATTTCGGGCAGCGGAGGGCCGTTGGATAGGCGGTACCCTTGCCGGCATGAGTGGTAGCGCAGCCGGGGTGGAGCGTCGGACCGGACGATTGCGGCGGATGCTGGATCGGTGGACCTCCACCCATGAGGAATTGCACGCCGAGGAGCTGCTGCACGATACCCAGCGGCTCGGCTGCACCAAGATCGTCGACGTGGTCGAGCGCGACCTGATCACGGTCGGCGGCACGCTGCGGACGGTGACCTTCCGGCCGCGAGCGGGCGTGCCCGCGCTCGAGGCCGAGCTGTACGACGGCTCGGCCGCACTGTCGGTGGTCTGGCTCGGTCGGCGGCGGATAGCCGGGATCGAGCCGGGGCGGCAACTGGTCGCCCACGGGCGGGTGAGCACCACTGCGGGCCGCCCCGTCCTGTTCAACCCCAGGTACGAGCTGCGCCCCGTCGGCCGAGAGTGAACGAGTGACCGCCCACATGGAAAAACCCACCTCCGACGCGGCCGGCGAGCAGCCGGCCCCCACCGACAGCGCGGCCTCGATGATCGCCGCCTTCGGCGGCGTGCGCGGCATGATCGACATGACCGTGCCGGGGCTGGTCTTCGTGATCGCCTACACGATCAGCCACTCCACGTGGACCTCGGCGATGAGCGCCGGCGGCGTCGCGCTGGTGTTCGCGATCGTGCGGATCGTGCGCCGGGAGACCCTGCAACACGCGCTCGGCGGCTTCCTGGGCGTCGCGCTGGCCGGCTGGATCGCGGTCAAGTCCGGCAAGGCCGAGAACTTCTACGCGTTCGGGATGCTGCTGTCCGGCGGCTATGCGCTCGCCTACCTGATCTCGATCCTGGTGCGCTGGCCGCTTATCGGTATCGTGCTCGGCCCGGCACTGGGTGAGAACTTCACGTGGCGACAGATCCCGGCCCGGTACGCGGCGTACCGCAAGGCCACCTGGGTCTGGTTCTTCATGTTCGTGCTGAAGATCGTGATCCAGATCCCGATCTACTGGACCGGCAACGTCACCGCGCTGGGCATCGCGAAGGTCGCCTTGGGCGTGCCGCCGTTCCTGGTGGTCTGCTACATCACCTGGTTGATCATGTCCAAGGCCCCGCCGCCGGTGAGGGTGGTCGACACCGAGGACGACGAGGATGCCGAGGACGGCTCGGCGGCGGCGGTCGAGCAGCGGGGCGAGCGACGGGAAGACCGCGTCGCGGATTGAGCGGGTCGGCTCGGGGCGAAGCGGCGCGGGCCGGCGGCGGCGGTGCCGGCGCGGGCCGGGTCGGCTCGGAGCCAAGCGGATCGGTGCGGGCGGGTCGGGTGGTGGATGCCCCGGCTCGCCCGTGTGGGTGACCCGCCCGCCGGCGGTGTCGTCGCCTTGCCGCGGCGGGTGATTCGAGCCGTACCGTGCCCGGGTGTGGTGGGTGCCGAAATGATCACCCGCGTGATCATTCGAGTGACTTGCCCCGGTCGATTCCGGAGAATTTGGGCCATGTGCGGTCCAATCGGCCATTCCTGCATGATCCCGTAACCGTGCGATTAGCGTCCCCGTTAGACCTCCAGTGGACGAAGGAGGCGGGGACGGTGGCCGGAAACGGTGACCTCATCGCATTGGTGGCGGAAGCCGGTCTCTCCCGGCGCGAACTGGCCCGTTGGGTCAACTCGGTCGCCGAGCGGCGCGGGCTGCACCTCGGGTGCAGCCACACCTCGGTGGCTCGTTGGCTGGAGGGCGCGCAGCCGCGTTGGCCGATTCCGGAGCTGTTGGCCGAGGCTCTCGGCCGGCGCCTGGGATGCGAACTCACGGTTGCGGACCTGGGGCTGCGCGATCGGCGGCCACCGAACCCCGACCCCTTCGACGGGCTGAAAGTCGCCCGGACCGCGGCCGAAGTCAGACACGCCGTGGCCGAATTGTCGGAGAGAGACATGAACCGCCGTACCTTCCTGGCCAACACGGCCTTCGGCGTAGGAGCGTTCGCCGCTCCCGCGCTGTTCTGGTCGACCGCGTCCCGGGCCGATGGTGAGCCCGAGAAGCTCGCCTCGCGCGGCCCCACCACCGTGCGCGACGCGGACGTCCTACGCATCCACCAGACCGTCCTGGCCTTTCGCCGCCTCGACCGTGCGCAAGGCGGGGGGGATCTGCGGGACACCGTCGTCAACCACCTCAACGGCGTCGCCCGCACCAAGCTGGCCGGCTCCTACGGCGACGAGGTGGGCCGCAGGCTGTTCCGCGCCGTCGCCGAGCTCACCGAACTGGCGGGCTGGTTGTCCTTCGATTCCGGCCGGCACGCGCTCGCCCAGCGCTACCACATCCAGGCGCTGCGGCTGGCGCAGGCGGCCGACGACCCGGCCTACGGGGCGTACGTGATGGCCAACATGGCCTGCCAGTCGGTCTACCTGGGTCATGGCTGGGAGGCGGTGCAACTGGCCCGGGCCGCCGAACAGGGGGCCGGCGCCAAGCTGAGCCCGCGGGCGCGGGCGATCGTGGCCGCGATGGAGGCGCGCGGCTATGCGGCGCTGGGCGATCGGCGCGGGTGCGAGCGGGCGATGGGCATCGCCGAGCGGCACCTGGACGCGGCCGGTCCGATGGAGGACGACCCGTCCTGGTGCAACTACTTCGACGAATCGGAGCTCCAACACGAGTTCGCGCACAGCCATCGCGACCTCGGCCTGCCGGACAAGATCCACGGCTTCGCGGGCGAGTCGATCAAACTGCGCCGGGCCGGCGCGTCCCGCCGGTGCGCGCAGGACACCACCTTCATGGCCGCGGCCCACCTGGCCCAGGGCGACCTGGACGCGGCCTGCGGCAAGGCCACCGAGGCGCTGCGGATCGCGGGCAACCTCTCGTCCGCACAGTGCGACGACTTCCTCGCGGACTTCCGCAGGCGGCTGCGCCCGTACGGCAGGGAGCCGATCGCGCGCGCGTTCAGCGAGGAGGCGGACCAGGTCATGGGTGACCTGGCCGCCGCCTGAGCGTCTGCTTCACCGCGCCGTCGGTCAGGCCGACAGCAGCTCTTCCAGTTCCTCTTCGCGGTGCGGCGCCGCGACGAACAGCAGTTCGTCGCCGGCCTCGAGCGAATCGTCCTTGCCGGGTACCAGCACCCGGCCCTCGCGGATGATCGTCACGAGCGCCGTGTCCTCGGGCCACGACACGTCACCGACGCGCGTGCCGACGAGGGCGGCGTCGCCCGGGAGGGTCAGCTCGACAAGGTTGGCGTCGCCCTGGCTGAACCGCATCAGGCGGACCAGGTCGCCGACGCTGACCGCCTCCTCGACCAGTGCCGACATCAGCCGCGGCGTGGACACCGCGACGTCCACGCCCCACGCCTCGTTGAACAGCCACTCGTTCTTCGGGTTGTTCACCCGGGCGACCACGCGCGGGACCCCGTACTCGGTCTTGGCCAGCAGCGAGACGACCAGGTTGACCTTGTCGTCCCCGGTCGCGGCGATCACCACGTTGCAGCGCTGGAGCGCGGCCTCGTCGAGCGAGGAGATCTCACACGCGTCGGCGAGCAGCCACTCGGCCTGCGGCACGCTGTCCACCTTGATGGCGTCCGGTGCCTTGTCGACGAGCAGGACCTCGTGGCCGTTCTCCAACAACTCGGCCGCGATGGAGCGGCCCACCGCACCCGCGCCCGCGATTGCGACCCGCATCAGCTCTCCTCCGGCGCTTTTTCGAAGGCCGCCTCGACGGCGGCCACATCCGCCTGGTGCATGACCACGTGCACGAGGTCGCCCTCCTGGATCACGGTCTCGGAGGTGGGCAGGATGCCTTCGCCCAAACGGGTGACGAAGGCGACGCGCGCGCCCGACGCCTGTTCGAGCCGGTTGACCCGGTGGCCCACCCACGCCGAGTTCACGTGCACCTCGGCCAGCTGCACGCTCCCGGACGGGTCGCGCCACAGCGGCTCCGCGCCGCTGGGCAGCAGCCGGCGCAACATCTGGTCCGCGGTCCAGCGCACGGTGGCCACCGTCGGGATGCCCAGGCGTTCGTAGACCTCGGCCCGCCGCGGGTCGTAGATTCGCGCGGCGACGTTCTCCACGCCGAAGGTCTCGCGGGCGACCCGCGCCGCGATGATGTTGGAGTTGTCGCCGCTGCTGACCGCCGCGAATGCGCCGGCCTCTTCTATACCGGCCTCGCGCAGGGTGTCCTGGTCGAAGCCGATGCCCTTGATCCGGCGGCCGGAGAAGTGCGACCCCAGCCGGCGGAACGCGGACGGATCGCGGTCGATGACCGCCACCGAATGCCCCAGTTCCTCGAGCGTCTGGGCCAGCGTGGATCCCACGCGCCCGCAGCCCATGATGACGATGTGCACGGCCGTCCTTCCGGATTTGGTCCGTTGTGCCCGGTCTGATGCTCGTTTGTGGTGTTACCAGGGTGGCAGACCTCGCCGAGACGTTACACGTGAGCGCCTTACGGCATGCCCCCGACCCGGCGAAAGTCGATGGGCTTACGATCACCTGCGTGTCAAGACTGACCGATCTGTCCAAACGAGTCCTCGTCGGCCGAGCCCTGCGCAGCGACAAGCTGTCCGAGACGCTCCTGCCGAAGCGCATCGCGCTGCCCATTTTCGCCTCCGACGCACTGTCCTCCGTCGCGTATGCGCCGGACGAGATCCTGCTCACCCTTTCCATGGCGGGAATGGCGACCTACCACTTCTCGTGGAAGGTCGGTCTGGCCGTCGTCGTGGTCATGCTGACCGTCGTCGCCTCCTACCGCCAGAACGTGCACGCCTATCCCAGCGGCGGCGGTGACTACGAGGTCGCGAGCGTCAACCTTGGGCCCAACGCCGGTTTGACGGTCGGCAGCGCGCTGCTGGTCGACTACGTGCTGACCGTGGCGGTATCGGTCTCCTCCGGGGTGGCCAACATGGCCTCTGCGGTGCCCGCGCTGGAATCGAACAAGGTGCTGTTGGCGGTCGGCCTGGTGCTGTTGTTGATGGCGATGAACCTGCGCGGTGTCCGCGAGTCGGGCAAGCTCTTCGCCGTTCCCACCTACGCGTTCATGGCGGCCATCCTGGGGATGACGCTGTTCGGCCTGGTCCGGGCCGCCACCGGCGCGAACATGGAGGCCGAGAGCGCCGGATTCCACATCGAGGCCGAGGACAGCTTCAGCGGCTTCGCCCTGGTGTTCCTGCTGCTGCGCACCTTCTCCTCCGGCTGTGCGGCCCTCACCGGTGTCGAGGCGATCAGCAACGGCGTCCCGGCCTTTCGCAAGCCCAAGAGCAAGAACGCCGCCTCCACGCTGCTGCTGATGGGCACCATCTCGGTGACCATGCTGATGGGCATGCTGGCGCTGGCCAACATGACGAAGGTGCGGTTCGCGGAGAACCCGGCCAGTCAGATCCAGGGAGCGCCCGCCGACTACGAACAAAAGACCGTGGTGGCGCAGGTCGCCGACGCGGTCTTCGGCGGCACGTTCGCGTCGCCGCTGTTCTATCTCGTGCTCGCGGTCACCGGCCTGATCCTGATCCTGGCCGCGAACACCGCGTTCAACGGCTTCCCGGTACTGGGCTCGATCCTGGCCCAGGACCGCTACCTGCCCCGGCAACTGCACACGCGCGGCGACCGGCTCGCGTTCAGCAACGGCATCATCATGCTGGCCGCGTTCGCGATCGTGCTGATCATTGCCTTCGACGCCGAGCCCACCAAGCTGATCCAGCTCTACGTCGTCGGCGTCTTCGTGTCCTTCACGATGAGCCAGGCGGGCATGATCCGGCACTGGACGCGGCACCTGAAGACCGAGACCGACCCGGCCACGCGGGGCCGGATGATGCGCAGCCGGGTGATCAACGCGTTCGGTCTGTTCATGACCGGCACGGTGCTCGTGATCGTGCTGGTGACCAAGTTCGCGCAGGGCGCCTGGATTGCGATAGCGGCGATGGGCGTGCTGTTCGTGCTGATGAAGCAGATCCGCCGGCACTACGACCGGGTCGCCGCCGAGCTTGCCGCGGTCGAGACGGACGACACCAAGCTGCCCTCGCGCGTGCACGCGATCGTGCTGGTGTCCAAGCTGCACAAGCCGTCCCTGCGGGCACTGGCCTACGCCCGGTACTCGCGCCCCAACGTGGTCGAGGCGGTCACCGTCAACGTCGACCCGGCCGAGACCGAGGCGCTGCGCCGGGAGTGGGACGAGCGCGGGATAGAGGTGCCGCTCAAGGTGCTCGATTCGCCGTACCGCGAGATCACCCGACCGGTGATCGAGTACGTGAAGTCGGTGCGCCGGTCCAGCCCGCGCGACGTGGTGAACGTGTACATCCCCGAGTACGTGGTCGGGCGCTGGTACGAGCAGATCCTGCACAACCAGAGCGCGCTGCGGCTCAAGGGCCGGCTGTTGTTCACGCCCGGTGTCATGGTCACCTCGGTGCCGTGGCAGCTGGAGTCGTCCGAGCGGCTCAAGGAGCCCAAGGCGTGGGTCGCGCCCGGGTCGGTCCGGCGCGGGCCGGCGCGGACGCCGCGGGGCGGGGACACCAAGCGGGGAGCCGGCGAGCGGCCGGAGCAGCGGCCGCGCGGGGAGTCCTGAACTGAGAGTCCCGGGCGGGGGGTCCTGAGTGGAGAGTTCGACTGGGGAGTTCGGGTGAGGGGATGTGGAGCGGGGGCGCGGGCGGCGTGTCATGACGGTGGGCGCGGCTTGTTCGGGTAGGGACTACCCTGGATGCGCGCCCACCTCCGTGAGGCGCTTTCTTTGTGTCGCCGTGTCGTCCCCGGGCGTCGCCGTCGGGCGCCGCCGGCCGCGGGACCACTGTCGATGTTGTACGAGTTGTACGAGGAGTGCCGTGCCTGTCGGATCGACCACCCCCGAATCGGACCAGTCCCTGCGGGGTGAGCGGTACGAGGTCGAGATCGGCCCGGTTGCTCACGGCGGGCACTGCGTGGCCCGCCACGAGGGCCGCGTCATCTTCGTCCGGCACGGGCTCCCGGGCGAGCGGGCCGTCGTGGAGATCACCGACGGTGGGCCCACCTCGCGCTTCCTGCGTGGCGACGTGGTCGAGGTACTGACCGCTTCCCCGGACCGGATCACCCCCGCGTGTCCGGTGGCCGGCCCCGGCATGTGCGGTGGCTGCGACTGGCAGCACGCCACGCCCGCGGCGCAGCGCCGGCTCAAGGCGGACGTGGTGGCCGAGCAGTTGTTGCGGCTCGGCAAGGTCGACGTGGACGTCGAGGTCGAGGCCGTGGACAGCCCGCCCGGGATGGCCGAGGGCCTCGGCTGGCGCACCCGCGTGCAGTTCACCGTGGACCCGGCGACCGGCCGCGCGGGGCTGCGCAAGCACCGCTCGCACGACGTGCAGCCGATCGACTCCTGCCCGATCGCGGCGCCCGGTGTCGAGGAACTGGGCATCGAGGCGCACGAGTGGCCCGGCGTGGCCTCGGTCGAGGCGGTCTCCGCGACCGGGTCGCTGGACCGCGCGGTCACCGTGGTGCCCGCGGAGGGCACGGACGGGCGGATGCCGATCGTCGAGCTGAACCGGGCGGTGTCGGTGTTCCGGGCCGACGACAAGGGCCGAGTACGTAAGGTGCACGGCCGACCGGCGGTGCGCGAGGTGGCCGCGGGCCGCACCTGGAAGGTCTCGGCGGGCGGCTTCTGGCAGGTACACCCGGCTGCGGCCGACGTGCTCGTGCAGGCCGTCGTGGAGGGGCTGGAGCCGCGACCGGGCGACCTGGCGCTCGACCTGTACTGCGGGGTCGGGCTGTTCGCGGGCGCGATCTCCGAGCGGCTGGCGGACAGCGACACGATCATCGGGATCGAGAGCTCCAAGCAGGCAGTCGAGGACGCGATCCACAACCTTCGGGATGTGCCGGGTGCGCGCTTCGAGACCGGCACGGTGGAGAAGGTGCTGAGCCGAGCCGGCTTCCTGCGTCGCGCCGACATCGTGGTGCTCGACCCGCCGCGTGCGGGTGCGGGCAAGGCGGTCGTCGAGCGGATCGCCCGGCTGACCCCGCGCCGGGTGGCGTATGTGGCGTGCGACCCGGCGGCGCTGGCGCGGGACGTGGCGTACTTCGCGGGCTTCGGGTTCAAGCTGCGGTCGGTGCGGTCGTTTGACCTGTTCCCGAACACGCATCACGTGGAGTCGGTGGCGATCCTGGAGCCGGCGCCTCGGGAGGCCAGGCGCGACGGTGGGCGGGGGCGGCGTTGAGGGTCGGCGGCTGAGGGGCTGAGGGGCTTGCCGGCCTGAGGGCTGGGGGCTCGCGGGGCTTGCCGGCTTGAGGGCCGGGGTCGCTGGGTGGCTGGTCGTCGGGGTTGCCGGGCTGCCGGGCGCTGTCGTGGGGTGGGGCTCGTGGCGGTCGTGGTGAGGGTCGACTGAGGGTTGTAGGGCGTTTTTGTACAGGGCCGTCCCGGCTTGGTCGGGGCGGCCCTGGTGCGTGTTCGGGTGGGTGCGTGGGTCGGGTCGGCATGTCATGGTCGGGCTTGGCTTTGCTCTGGTTGGTCGGGCTCGGTTTGGTTGAGGTCGGTTCGGTTGAGCATGGTTTGCCCGGGATTGGGGTGCGTGCCGGGGTTGGGGTGCCGGCTGTGGGCGTGGGGCGGGCTGTGGTGTCCGGGTGTGCCCTGGTCAGGTGGGTTGTGGGGGTGCTTGCGGGTCGGTCCACCAGTCTTCGGCCGGGTGGGTGGCGTAGCGGCTGCCTGGGCGGGGGCGGGGGCGTGGGCCGGCGGATGTGGATGGGGTGGTGAGGGCGCCGGGGGTGGTGGGGGTGGTTACCCACGTGGGTGACACGGGGGTGAGGGAGGCGCCGTCCCGGGCGGTGCCGCCGAGGAGGTCGGGCACGGGCCCGGCGGCGTGCGCGGCGTCGTGGGTGGCCGCCGGGCGGCCATCGATGCCACTGCCGCCGCGCAGGCCGGGTGCGACCCGAATGCCGGTCACCGGGGCGACCGGGGTCGAGGGCGGCGGGGCCGCGCGGCGTACGCGAGGGCCGATCCCGGCGGGCCGGACCTGGCGTGGTTCGCGGGACAGCGGGGTGCCCACGACTGGCGGAGGCGGCAATGCGGGTGGGAGCGCGCAGGCGATCGCGGGGGGTGGGAGGAGAGCCGCCGCTGGGGCGGTCGGGGGGTCGGGTGGGGGCATGACCGGCGTGGTGGCGGTCATGCAGGTGGCCACCGGTGAGGGTGGCGGTAGCGGGGACGGCGGCGCCGGCGGTGCTGCGGGTGCCTCGGGCTCCGCGAGCGCCTCGGATGCCGCAGGTACCGCGGGTTTCGGGGTTTCCGGCGGCTCGCAGGATGCCGTTGGGGTAGCGGGGG
Organism: Embleya sp. NPDC005575; assembly: GCF_040605455.1. Taxonomy (NCBI): domain Bacteria; kingdom Bacillati; phylum Actinomycetota; class Actinomycetes; order Kitasatosporales; family Streptomycetaceae; genus Embleya; species Embleya sp. NPDC005575. The sequence goes on from NZ_JBEXCV010000003.1 coordinate 29,442, forward strand.
ATGGGGGCAAAGGCCGGTTCGGGGTGTCCGTCGACGTCGGGACGGCTTCGACGGACGCGGGGCTGACGGGATCGACGGGATCGGTGGCAACGGCGGAGTCGGCGGGATCGATGGGCGAGGTGGTGGCTGCGCCGCACGGTCGGGCGGGGTTCGGGTCGCCGGCGGTCGCGGCCGGTCGTGTGGCGCCCGACGCGCTGTCGGCGCGCGGTGGCCGGGGCAGGACGGGCAGCCGCTCGCCGAGGTCGCGATACACGCCCTCCAGCCGCGTCGCGGCGGCCTTGGCGGCCGTCGGGTCGGTGGCGTGCGCCTGGGCCAGGCACAGCGCATGGGCCGCCTCGTCGAGGTGCTCGTGCAGCGCGGTGCCCTGGGCGGCGAGCCGATCGGCGGCGTCGGCCAGCGCGTGACAGCGCTCGGTGAATTGCTCGGCGCCGCCGCCGGTCCAGATCTGCGCGCCGCGTCGGCCGGTTTCGGCGAGCGCGTCGCGCAACTCGGTCAACCGGGCGGCGGCCAGCCGCCAGCCCTCGGCCGCGGCGCCGACCTCGCCGGGCCGGGCCGCGTGAATCGCCGCGTACGCATCCACGGCTTCGGGGGCGCTCATCGCGGGGCCGCCGTACGCAGCAGCGTGCCGACCTCGGATTCGGTGGCGGTGAACCGGTCGGCCGTGCGCCCGAGTTCGGTCCGGGTGGTGGCCAACTCGGCGTGGATCTGCGCCAGCAGCTCCACCATCCGGGACGCCGCGTGGCGGTGACGGTCGGTCAACTCGGCGGCGCCCGGGAGCGCGCCCAGGGCTTCGGTGCCCAGTGCGGTGTCGGCCGCGACCCGGGCGGGCTCGGCGAAGCAGCCGCGTGCGAGATAGTCGGCGCCGATGTTGTGCAAGCGTCGCACCAGCCCGTGCAATTCGCCGGTATCGACCGCGTAGCCCGTCGTGCCTTCGCCGTCGGTGCGGGACATGCCACCACCCCCTGATCTGTGCTCGAGCCGGGTGCTCGTGCTGCGTGTTGCGTGTTGCGTGCTGCGCTGTGTGCTCGTGCCTGTGTGCCTGTGTGCCTGTGTGCCGGTTGCCCGCGGGCGCCGGGCCGGCGTGAAGGCGACCCTCGTTCGGGAATCGATGGAGGCGCCTTCTCGGGAAACGATCAGGTTGACACGTGGTCACTCTGTGTGCCGACTTCCTGTGGACAACTCGGAATCACATCACCCCGAAGGGTGAAACCCCGCCGAAATCCGCTTGGTTGTCCACAGATTGTTCGATGGCGGGCGATTCGTCCGACTCTCGGGCGCAACCTGGAGACGTCGTGAACACACCGGACGGACTCCGAGCGAGCCGGACAAGCACTGCACGAGGGAGCGATCATGCACACCATCGAGAACTTCGCCGAACTGGACGACGAGCTGGCCACCGTCGATTCCACGCCACGCGCGCTGGCCGCCGTCGTACTCGCGCTGCACACCGTGCAGGAGGTGGTGCACGCATGGAGCGGCAAGCCGGACCGAGGCGGCTGCCTGTGTCGGGTCGCCGACGAACTCGGGGACGCGCGGGAGATCGTCGGCCGAATCGTGGGCCCCGACACCGCCACGGTCGTTCCGCTGCCGGGCGGGGATCCGGCCGGCGTGCCGATCGCAGGCGCCGCCCGGGTGCTCGGGCGGGCGGCCAAGGTGCTCACCCTGCTGGCCCGGCAGGGAGTGGCGGACAACCCCTGCGGGGACTGGGCCCGGTTGCAACCCGCCGAGCGTCGGGCCTGCGCGGCGGCATGGGCGATCGTCTTTCGCAACCTTGTTCGGCTGCGTGCGGCCGAGGAGAGCGCGACATGGTCGGGCCGACCGCATCGGCACGCCCCGGCGATCCCGCAGCGCCGACGACGCGGTGTGGCACACGTGGTGCCCTTTCCGGCGCGGCCGGCATGATCGAGTCCCGGGCGGTGCGCACGATCCTGCCCCTGGGGGCCGGCCCGATCGGCGCCCGCGTGGCGCGTGCGGTCGCGCCCCGCGTGGTGCGAGAGCTCGGGGCCCGCGTGACGCTCGTCCTCGGGAGAGGATGGGCGTATGGATCTTCGTATCTTCACCGAACCCCAGCAGGGCGCGACCTACGACACGCTCCTGAGCGTGGCCAGAGCCACCGAAGACCTGGGCTTCGGGGCCTTCTTCCGCTCGGACCACTATCTGCACATGAGCGGCGACGGCCTGCCCGGTCCCACCGACGCGTGGATCACCCTGGCCGGCCTGGCCCGGGAGACCAAGCGCATCCGGCTGGGCACGCTGATGACAGCGGCGACGTTCCGGCTGCCCGGAGTGCTCGCGATCCAGGTCGCGCAGGTCGACGCGATGTCCGGCGGTCGGGTCGAACTGGGCATCGGCGCGGGTTGGTTCGAGCAGGAGCACACCGCCTACGGGATTCCGTTCCCACGCGAGAAGTTCGGCCGGCTCGAGGAACAACTGGACATCCTGACCGGCCTCTGGGACACCCCGGTCGGCGACACCTTCCACTACGGCGGGCGCTACTACTCGCTGGCCGACTCGCCCGCCCTGCCCAAGCCCGCGCAGCGTCCGCACCCACCGATCCTGATCGGCGGCTTCGGCGCCAAGCGCACGCCGGTGCTGGCCGCGCGCTTCGCGAACGAGTTCAACGTCCCGTTCGGATCGGTGCAGACCAGCGCGCAGCAGTTCGACCGGGTGCGCGACGCGCTCGTCGAGCACGGCCGCAAGGCCGAGGACATGGTCTTCTCGAACGCGCTCGTGGCCTGCGTGGGCAAGGACGACGCCGAGGTGGCCCGGCGCGCCGAGGTGATCGGCCGCGAAACCGCCGAACTCAAGGAGAACGGCCTGGCCGGTTCGCCCGCCGAAGTGGTCGACAGGATCGGCCGATTCGCCGAGGTCGGCTCGACCCGGATCTACTTCCAGATCCTGGACCTGCACGACCTGGACCACCTGGAGTTGATCGCCTCGGAGGTGATGTCGCAGCTCGGCTGAGCCGACGGGCCGAGGACCGCCCGGGGTATGGGAAAGGGCCCTGTCGCAGCCCGTGCGCTGCGACAGAGCCCCTGTCTCACCCCACCGCCCCGGTGCCGCAGCGGGCGGTCGTTCGGTGTGTTCCTTCGTGGTCAGACGGTCGCGGGAGTGTCCCCGTCGTCCTTGCCGAAGGTGCCGCTGCCGGCAAGCAGCTCGCTGCGGGTGCCGCGTGCGCGATACCACATGACGCCGCCGATCATCAGGAGCGTGCCGCCGGCGGTGCCCAGCAGCCGCGGGTCCAGCAGGGCCCCGGTGTGCGCGAGCCCACCGCCACCACCGCCGTTACCGCTTCCGGCGGAGCTGCCGGAGGTGGTGCCGGTCGTGGTGCCGGTCGTGGTGCCCGTGGTCGTTCCGGTGGTGGTGCCGGCAGTGTCCCCCGCGGTCGTCCCGGTGGTGGTGCCCGCCGTGGTGCCCGCTGTCGTACCGGCGGTGGTTCCGGCCGTCGTGCCGGTTGTCGTGCCGGTGCTCGAACCGTTGGTCGCCCCGGCGCGGACTCGCCGAAGTGTGAACGCAATCTCCACCTTGGTAGCGGAGGGAGTCGCGGTGACGGTCAGAACGTAGTTCCCGTCGACCCACGGTGCGGCGTCTCGCGGGAAGATCGCCTGATTGGCGACGAAGTCGCCCTTGTCGCTCGTCTTGTCCTTCAACAGTTCCGTGGACGGGAAGGTGGTGTCGCCCTGCTTCGTGATGACGGCGGTGAAGTCTTCCTTGGCCGGGAAACCGTTCAGGCTCAGGTGGACGTTCACCGGGACCGCGTCCGGGATCGACACGCTGTCGTCGAAGCGCCCGGACGGGATGACCCGCTCGACGACCTTCCAGGTGCCGTTGGTCGCGAACAGGTCGACGCGCGCGAGGTCTTCGACCACCACGGTCCCGCTGTCGTCGAGGCACTGGGCGCGAACGTGGTAGTTGCCGTTCTGCGGAGACTCGATCTGGAAGATGCGCTTGTTCGCAAGAACGGGCTTGCGGTCCGTGGGCAATGCCGGCGGCGTGAACCCGCCGAGGCGCTCCTCCGCGTCGCTACCGGGGGACTTCAGCCAGAACAGGAACTTGGTCGCCGTCGAGGGGCACGCCTTCGAGGAAGCGAGGGTGATCTTCTGGTCCATCGGCCCCGTGTCGGGCGTGACCACCAGCGTCTCCTCGTTCCCGGTCGACGGGGTGGTCGGCGGTGTCGTGGGCGGTGTCGTGGGCGGGGTGGTCGGGGGAGTTGTCGGCGGCTCCGTGGTCGGCGGTGGGGTCGGCGGAGCGACCGCGGTCCACGTCCTGCCGTTGGGGCCGTCGGCCGTCGTGATGTCGATCGACGCGAGCTCGTTCAGCACGAGTCCCGCGTTGTCCAAGCATTCCGAAGCCAGCTTGAACGTGCCGGTCAACACCGTGCTCCCCAAGAAGAGCCGGATTTCCGTGGGCCGAACCGGGATCCGGTCCTCGGGCAGCGCGTCGCCCAGGGATCCGCCGATCAACCGCGGCGTGGTCAGGGTGCCGCCGGACACGACCCAGCGGAAGTTGGTGGCCGGTTGAGGGCACGGCGCGGTGGCCTTCAACGTCACAAGGGTGGCGCTGGTACCGGTGCCCGGGTCGACGATGATCGTCGGCGCGGGCGAGCCCCCGTCGGCGGCCGCCGCGATGGCCGGCAGCGCCGACAGCACGAGCAGCCCGGCTCCGCACGATGCCAACACGCGCGCGAGTCTTAGGCTCATCTGGTCAACTCCGTTGAGAAGTAAAGGAAACGGGGACGGATCGCAAGTGGGCCACCGGGATGAATCCCGGCGGCCCAAGGCGTTGTCACCGACGCCGCGTCACCACCACAGGCGGGACGAGTCGAGGGTGATCGCGACCGAGGAGGTCGCCTTCGAGTTCGTGCCCGAGAGCACAAGCGTGTAGGAACCGTCGGCGACGGTGGCCGGGAGCGTCAGTAGCGCGCCACCCCAGGTGCCGTCGGGCGCGATCTGCGGCTGGAGCGAGACGGGGGTGCTGGTGCCGTCGGCGGCGCGCACGGTGCCGTCCACGTGCTCACCGGGAGCGAAACCGCGGAACAGGACCAGGCCGAAGCGCAGCGCGCCGATCTTGGTCGGCAGCGCGCGGGTCTCGGGCGAAAGCGTGGACCACACACCGTTGTTGATCTTCACGTCGACCGACGCGGGCTCGGTGATCGTCAGGACCCCGTCCACGGTCGTGTAGCACTGGGTGACGAGCTTGTGCGCCACGCCCTCCTGCGTCTCGGAACCGATCGGGAACAGCGCCCGCGGACCGACGACCGAGGTGTCCGCGACGTGGTCGGCGGCCAGCGGCGTACCCAGGAACGAACCGCCGAAGACGCGGTCGATGGCGTCGGGCGAGCGCACCACGAACCGGAACGCGGTCGCTTCCGGGGCGCACGGCACGCCCGCCCGGGCGGTCGCCTTGCCGGTGCTGTCGGCCGGGCCGTACAGCGAGCTCACCTTGACGGTGCCCGCGGCGGTCGTGGCGGCCGAGGAGGAACCGCTGTCGGTCGCGGTGGCGGGCACGGCGGCGATCGCCAGTGCGGCCGGAACCGCGACCGTGAGCGCGAGCAGACGACGGAGCTTCATGAAATGCCCTTCCGGGGTCAGTGGGATCGAGCCAAACAGCACGCGGCGGCCCGTTGGGCATCCGCAAGGGAAACGTCTGGGGTTCGCGGTGGCGCATGGATGAGCGATCCGCCACCGGGAAATGAACGACGGTTCGAGGAGGCATCGGAGCGTGGATCCGCGAACCGGAGCGTCTTGGCCCATGGCCCGGCGCCGATGGGGACTCGACCCGAAGGTGGCCCGGATCGGGAGCCGGGCCGCAAACCCGGCCACTTCGTGAACGAGATCCTTGTCGCGTCCTTTCGTGACGGGACGGGCCGTCCCTCGTCCCCCGCCTCGGGACGGCCCGCCACCGATCACGTGGTGGTGCGGTTCGGCTCGGGCGTCGACTAGGCGACGAAGCCGAACGTGGCCCAGATCGGGCGCTGCGCCGAGTCCTTGGCCCAGTTGATGAAACCGAGCGCGTCGACGTCGCTCTCGGTGTCCAGCGGGTCGTAGACGTAGTAGACCGAACGGTTACCGACGAAGCCGCCGGCGTTGGGCGCCAGGCCGCCGATGCTGCGGGTGGTGAAGCCGCCGGTGTGGTTGGTCACACCCGACGCGGGGGTGGTCTGCTCGCCGTACGCGGCCTGCGAGTAGGGGATGATCGCGTTGTTGCTGAGAATCTGCGGCGCGTCGCCGCGGTTCTCCTGCGCGTTCTGGTTGACCGTCGCGGCGCACGCGCCGTTGGAGGTGGCGGTCGGGTCGAAGCCGAGCACCTTGTCGATGAACTCCTGGCGGGTGCCGGAACCGGCCTGCGGGATGTGCTTCTCGATCGTGCCCGACAGGCTGGAGTTGATCTGGTTCCAGTCGGTGATCGTGCACTTGTAGATGTTCTGAAGCTGAGCCTGGGTCAGGTTGGTCGGCGCGCCGGGCTTCTTGGTGGCCCAGGTGACGGCGTCGCCGGCGACTCGGACGAAGGTCAGCGTGGCCTCGGGGGTGCCGGCCTTCGGACCACGCGAGGAGCGCACGAAGCTCAGGCAGTTGGCGCTGGTGCCGGCGCGCTCGGCGAGCAGCGCGTTGATGCCGGCGCCGGAGCCGTTCGGCCACGGGTTGGCGGTCGAGCCGTACTGCGTGTTGCAGGCGGGCTTGCCCGTGTTGACGCCACCGGCGGCGACACCGGCGTTCACCGTGATCCAGTTGTTGCCGTTGGGATCGACGTTGTTCGCATATTCCGTCGACAGCGCCTTGGTGACGTTCTGGAGGGTGTCCGAACCGGCGTTGACGTAGGTGTTCGCGTTCGCCGAGGCGTTGGCGCCGACGACGAGGGCCATGGCGGCACCGACGGTACCCAGTACGGTGGCGGTCTTGCGCATGCTGAAGACGCTGGACATTCGAAGTCTCAACTCTCTCTTGGCATTTGCTGGCCGTCGACCGCAGTGGCCGACGCCGACAACGCTGCCGGCGGCTTGATCGTCGTGGGATGTCCGGCAGGGAAACGGGACCGGGCCGGGCGAGGCGCCGACGCGAACGGGCCGCACCTGTAACGGAAACCGGATACACCGGAACCGGCAGGGCACGGATACGACGCCTGCCGTACACCCTCGGCACCGGTTGTTTCCGTAGCGGACAGTCGCCGAGGGGCTGCGCTCTGGTTGTCTCCAGGCGAGGGGTATCCGGCTTGATCGCCGGGCGACATGACGAACGGTCAGGTCGGTTCGCCACCCGCCTTCAGGAGCCGACAGCCATGGCACATCCGCCCGTGTTCGCACCCGAATCGCCGGAGCTCATCGATTCGCCCCGGCGGATCGTGGTACGTCGGACCAGGGCCGACCACGCGTTCCGCTGGACCACGCGCGGCGTGGCGATTCTGGTCCTGGGACTGCTCGTCGCGATCGGCGGCTACCTGCTCTACCAAGGCAGCAGCGCGCTCGATCGGGCCGGGTGGGGATTCCTCACCGAGGATGTGTGGGAGCCCAAGAGCGGCACCTTCGGGGTTCGCGGTCTGCTCACCGGCACCATCCTGGTGGCCATCGTCGCGCTCGTCGTCGCCGTACCGATCGCACTCACCGCGGCCCTGTACATCACCGAGTTCGCGCCCCGGCGACTGCGCGGCCTGCTCACCTCGACCGTGGACCTGATGGCCGCGGTGCCCAGCATCATCTACGGCATCTTCGGCTTCTTCGTGTTGCAGCCCCAACTGATCCCGGTCAGCCGGTGGTTGGCCACCAATGTGGACTTCCTGCCGATCTTCGAGATCCGCACGATCGACGTGAAGGCCCGCTTCGTGGACAGCCAGTTCAGCTCCTCGCTGTTCATCTCCGGCGTCGTGGTGTCAACCATGGTCATCCCGATCTGCTGCTCGGTCAGCCGCGAAGTGTTCGGGCAGGCGCCGCCCGGCGAGAAGGAGGGCGCGCTCGCGCTCGGCGCCACCCGCTGGGGGGTGATCCGCGCGGTGGTCCTGCCGTTCGGACGCGGCGGCATGATCGGCGGCATCATGCTCGGCCTGGGTCGAGCCTTGGGCGAGACCATCGCCGTCGCGATGATCATCTCGTTCAACACCGACTTCTCGTTCCGCATCCTCGACGGTCAGGGCTCGACGATCTCCTCGTTGATCGTCTTGAAGTACGGCGAGGCCGACACCGAGTCGATCTCCGCGCTGATGGCCGCCGGCCTCGCGCTCTTCGTCCTCACCCTCGCCGTCAACACCGTGGCCGGCGTCCTTGTCGCGCGCTCGCGCAGCGGCAAGTCCACCGAGATCTGAACAAAGACAAGCAGCCGCCGGCCCCACCAGACCCACCACCGAGGGGATCCACGACGATGACCGTCACCGAGCCGATCGTTCGGCCCGGACCCGACGCGCCGCCGCCCGCGCCGCGACCACCGGAGGAAGCCCGCGTGGCGCTGCGCCGCGTGGCCCCCGACGACATCGGCGTCGCGCTCGGCGCGGCGGTCGCCGGCGCGAGTTTCGCGTGGGTGCTGTACGGGCGGATCCTGCCGGTCTCCGGCTGGCAGGGCTACCTGATCACGGCCTACGCGAGCTTCCTGTTGCTGTACGCGATCGCCACCCGCATGCGCCTGGGCCGAGTCGCCGCCGGCGACCGGGTGGCCGGCGCGGTGATCTCCACCGGTGCGGCCTTGATGGTCGGCACGGTGGTCACCGTCATCGGCTATGTCTTCGTCAAGGGCTTCGGCCGGATGTTGCACGCCGACTTCTTCACCGCGACCCAGCGGCACTTCAGCGCGCTGAGCGCCGACGGCGTCGCGGTCGGCGCTGCGCACGCCATCGTCGGCACGTTCGAACAAATGGGCATCGCGATCGTGCTGAGCGTCCCGCTCGGGGTGATCGCCGCGATCTACATGAACGAGGTCGGCGGCCGGTTCGCCGGGGTGGTGCGGGTGGTGGTCGAGGCGATGACCGCGATCCCCTCGGTGGTCGCGGGCCTGTTCGTCTACGCCTTCTTCGTCATCTCGCTCGGCCAGGGCTTTTGCGGTCTGGCCGCGGGTCTGGCGCTGTCGGTGGAGATGATGCCGGTGGTCACGCGCGCCACCGAAGTGGTGCTGCGACTGGTGCCCAACGGCCTGCGCGAGGCCTCGCTGGCGCTGGGCGCGGGCGAGTTCCGCACGCTGTGGAACGTCGTACTGCCCACCGCCCGCAGCGGCCTGGTCACCGCCGTCATCCTCGGTTGCGCCCGCGTGGTCGGCGAGACCGCGCCCGTACTGCTGGTCGCGGGCGGCAGCGCCGGGATGAACTGGAACCCGTTCAGCGGTGTGCAGAACTCGCTGCCGTACTTCATCTGGGTGAACTACAAGTCGCCCAGCGACGAGCTCAACTCCCTCGCGTGGGGCGCCGGCGTGGCCCTGCTGCTGATCGTCCTCGTGTTGTTCACCCTCGCGCGCCTGATCGGCGGGCGCGCCCCCGGTGAGTCCGGTCGTCGCAAGCGGCGGCGTGCCACCGCTGTCGCCAAGTCCCTCACCCCGGAGCCCACTTCATGACCCAGATCAAGCGCGGCCCCGCGCTCTTGCTCAGACTGGCGATCGCCTCCCTGCTCAGTGTCCCGCTGCTCACCCTGCCGACCGGCACCGCCTCGGCCGCAACCGGAATCCACGGCAGCGGGTCGACGTGGAGTGCGCCCGCGACCATGCAATGGGCGGTCGACGTCGCCGCCCGCGGTCTGGCAGTCGACTACACCCCCAACGGATCCACCGCCGGACGCACCGACTTCATGCACCACCTGGTCGACTTCGCCGTCTCGGAGATCCCCTTCCAGGGCAATTACGTCGACCGCACCGGAGCCTCGACCAACGAACTCGCCGCCCTGGCGGGCTCGAACACCAGGTTCAAGTACCTGCCGATCGTCGCCGGCGGCACCTCGTTCATGTACAACCTCAAGATCCGCGGCCAACAGGTGCGCAACCTGCAACTGTCGCCGCGCACCATCGCCGGCATCTTCACCAACCAGATCAAGGTGTGGAACGACAAGGCGATCAAGGACGACAACCCTGCGCTGGCCCTGCCGGCGACCCCCATCACGCCGGTCGTGCGCTCCGACGGGTCGGGTACCACCGCACAGTTCACCGCGTTCCTCACCAACCAGGTCAACGACATCTGGCGACCGTTCTTCCCCGGTGGAATGACCTCGGAGTTCCCGGTCAAGGGCGCGACCAAGGCGCAGGCCGGGTCCGAGGGCGTGGCCAACTACGTCGCGGCCGGCTACGGCGAGGGCGGAATCACCTACGTCGAGACCGCCTACGCCATCCAACGCCAGTTCCCGGTGGCCTCGGTCAAGAACACCGCGGGCGTGTACACCCAACCCACCTCCGACGCGGTGTCGGTCGCGCTCACCAAGGCCCGGCTCAACCAGGACAGTACGCAGGTCCTGGACGACGTCTACACCAACGCCGATCGGCGCGCCTACCCGATCTCCAGCTACAGCTACATGATCGTGCCCGCCGCGAAACAGTTCGGCTTCGACGAGGCCAAGGGCGAGACGTTGGGCAAGTTCATCAAGTACTTCCTGTGCGCCGGACAGGCCAGGGCCCCGGAACTGGGCTACTCGCCGCTGCCGCCCAAACTGGTCAGCTTCGGCTACGACGCGATCAAGTCGATCCCCGGCGCAGCCGACCCCGGCGCGCTGCCGGCGAACCTGACCAAGCCGACCAAGGCGGAGTACGACGCCTGCCCGAACCCGACCTTCGACCCGGCCTGGGTGCCGCCGGAGCAGAAGCAGCAGCAACAGCAGCCCCAACAGAATGCTCCGGGTGGTGGCACGAACAACCAGAACAACAACGGCAACGGTGGCAACACACCCAAGCCCGGTGAAACGCCCGGCGCAACCGCCCCCGGCACTCAGGGTCCGGACAATGCCGGCGGCACCGTGGACCAGGGCACCGGTGAAGTCGTGGCCGGCGGCGACAAGTCCAGCCCCGCCGGACCGGTCAGTGCCGGATCGGTGGAAGCAGGCGACTCGCCGCCGCTGCCGCCGGTGTGGTTCTACGCGCTGACCCTGGTGTGCCTGGCGGCCGCCGTGTTCGGTGCGCCGTTTCTGTACAGCCGCATCGGTCGAGGGCGTGGGCCCGATGTCCGTTGAATCGCGTGAGTGGGCCGAGTCGGGTGACCGGGAGGTGTCCGGTCCGTGCGGCGCAGACGAACTTTCGAACACCGTGTCGATTTCCGCTCCCCTGGTGTCGCCGCGCCGCGCGAGGATCGGCGCGGGTCGTCCTCGTCGGGGGGAGCCGATCCCGAATGCGGGTGAGAGAAGTGGAGTTGCCGTGAGCGGCACCGAACGATCCACCGCCTCGCAGGGACGCGCCCTGTCCGTCGCCGGTGTCATCGCGCTGTGCGTCGCGCTGCTCGCGGGCTGGCTCGGCGTGGTCGCCGGCTCGGCCGGCGCAGCCGAGCCGGGCCGCCCGGCCGTGACGGTGTCGCAGAGCACCAACCTGGTCAACCAGCGCATCCTGGTCAAGTGGACCGGCTTCACCTTGGCGGCCGGCACCAACAGCGTCGTCGTGATGCAGTGCAAGGGCACCTCGCCTCAGCCCCGGGACTGCTGGGCGCCGCGCTGGACCGAGAAAGGCGAAGAGGTCAAGCAGCCCGACTCGGTACCGCCGGGAGCCTCCACCAAACAGACCGGACTGCCCACCGCCGCAGACGGATCCGGGCAGGCGTGGATCCAGGTACGGCCGGCGCTGCGACTGCCCGAGCTCGGCTGCTCCGACCGCCAGGTGTGCTCGATCGTGGTGTTCGTGACGCCGGCCGAGGGAAGCACGGCCTCCTCGTTCAAGCCCTTGGAAAACGTGGAGTTGGGCCTGTCGTACGGTCCCAAGGACACCGAGATGGCGCTGGCCTTCGCCGCCGGCCAGTATGCGCTCACGCCGTTGTCCTTCGTGCCCGCGCCCGACGCGTGCCCCGGCATGGAGCACCCCGACCTCTCGGTCAACGGGGCCGGCGAGTTCACCCAGGCGGGTTCCTCATGGGTGTTCGGGCTGTGTACCGCCCGAACCAACACCGTCAACATGACGGTGAGTGCGGGCTCCGGCCCCAGCGGGCGCGAGGTCTTCCTCAACAAGAGCGTCGACGTCGGTGTCACCCAACAGCCCATCGCCGGCCCCCTCGACAGCGCCCGCCCGGTGCCGCTGGGGGGTATCCGAGACAAGGCGAAGACGGTGTACGCGCCGCTGACCAACGGCGCACTGGCGTTCTCGTTCAATATCGACGACGTGCAAACGCACCTGCCCGTCACATCGATGAAATTGACCCCACGCCTGGTCGCGAAGCTGATCACCGGGGCATACCCGGCCGCGCCGCACGGTCCCGGTGCGATTCTGCAGTTGTCCCAGGACCCGGAGTTCACGGCCATCAATGAAGAGCACGCCTGGCCCGTCGCCGTGCGCACCCCGATCCTGCGGGGGGTCCAGGACGACACCATCTGGGCGCTGACCCAATGGCTCGTCTCCGACCCGGAGACGCTCACATGGCTCTCCGGCACGCCGGACGCCAACGGCATCGTGTGTCCCGCCGAGTGGCGGGTCGGCCCAGCGACCTACCCCATGGCGGTGTACACCAACCGACTGGAGATGCTCGCCAACACGAACGTGCCGCAGTCGGTGTACGAGGACATCGTCAACCGGCTGGGCAACTCGGTGCCGACCAACCGCAGCATCACCGACGTCGGCCCGAAGGACGACGGTCAGGACAAGTACGGCTACCACAACGTCATGGCGATCACCTCGGTCGAGGCGGCCACGCGCATGGGCACCCCGATGGCCAAAATCCGCAACGCCGCAGGCAACTTCGTCGATCCGACCGACCCCGCGACCGTACGCGCCGGCCTCGCCGCCGCCAAGCCGGGCCCGGACGGAGTCACCCTGACCAACGACTTCCGCAGCACGGTCGCGAACGCCTACCCGCTCACCGTCACCAATGTGGCGATGGTCTCCACCGACAAGCTCACCGCCGCCAAGGCGACCAAGATCGACACCTTCCTCGCCTACGCGGCGACGGCCGGCCAGATACAGACCGGAAGCTTCCAGCCCGGCGCGCTGCCGCCCGGCTACATCCCGCTCAGCGCCGCGCAGAAACAGCAGATCACCGACGCCCGCAAGAAGATCGCCGACGCGCCCAAGTGGACCGGCGAAACGCCGCCGCCCACCACCGCGCCCGTCGCCCAGGGCAACAACGCCGGCAGCTCGGCCGGTTCGAGCGCCGGCAACAACGGCGGCCCGAACACCCCGGGCACGGTCGACCCCAGCGGCACTCCCACCGCCGCGCCCTCGACCGCACCCTCCACCGCCCCCATCGGCGCGGCTGCCCCACCCACCGACAAGGGTCCGTTCCCCTCGGTCGCCAACGTGATCAAGGACGCGCTCGACGGCGACCCGTCGGCGCTCGTGCTCCTGGTCCTGATGTGCGTCAGCGGGGCCGCGCTGATCGCATGCCCGGTACTGCTCTCGCTCGGACACAAGCGCCGCACCGGTGGCTGGCCACCACCGGTGGCCGCCGTTCTGCGCCTGGTCGGTCGCCAGGGGGCTGCCACATGACCGCCGACACCGTCTCCAAGGTGCCCGCGACCGCGCCGGCGAGCGCACCCGCGACCGAACAGGCGCCCGCGAGCGCACCCGCGGGCGCCGGCGGGCAACCGCCCGCGACCGCGGACAAGCCCCGCACGGGGCACGCGGACCCGTACACGATCGCCGGCGCGTCCGTCGCGCTGCTGGCTCTGCTCATCGCGGGCTTCGTCGGCTACCTGTACGTGGTCTCCGACATCCAACAGGCCCGCGACCAGAGCATCCTGGCCGACCGGCTCTCCGACGAGCTCTACCGCGACGTCGGCCCGCTCGGCGGCAACATCGACAAGGGCAGCCCGGTCGCGATGCTGCGCATCCCCGCGATCGGCGTGCGCCAGGTCGTGGTCGAGGGCACCACCGCGGACTCGCTCGCCAAGGGGCCCGGACACCTGCGCACCAGCGGCCTGCCCGGCCAGGGCGGGCACAGCGTGATCATGGGACGCTCGCACACCTTCGGCGGCCCGTTCCGGGACCTCTCGCGACTGCGCGTCGGCCAACGCATCGAAGCCATCACGCAACAGGGTGAGTTCACCTACAAGGTGATCGAGCGCCGGCACGTGGCCAACGGCAAGGACGACGTGCTCGCGCCCGGCCGGGAGAACCGGCTCGTGCTGATCACCGCCGACTCGTGGATCCGACCCGGTGGGCGCACCGTCGTGATCGCCGAACTGCAGGGTGCCCCCAAAGCCCAGGAGGGTCGCCGCCCGCAAGGTCTACGCGCGGACGAGAAGGGCACCGGCGGCTACGCGGACGCCGGCGTGCGACTGCTTCTGTGGGCACAGGCGTTCACGCTCGTGCTCGTCGTCCTGGTCTGGGCGCTGCGCCGCCACCCCGATCGCCGAGGCACGCTCCTGCTCGGCACCCCGGTCGTGCTCGCCGTCGTGTGGGCACTGTACGAATCCGCCGCTCGCGTACTCCCGGCGACGCTCTGACGCCGGCTCTCGTCCCGTCCCACTCCACACCCCGGAGGCTCCGCACGTGACCAGCCCGGACAGCGGTGCGACGACTCTCGCTCCCGCAGCCGAGACCCAGCCTTTACCGGCTCAATCCGCCGGTGGGCGTGGCTCGACGCTCACCGCGGATGCCGTCAGCGCCTGGTTCGGCACTCACAAGGTGCTCGAACGCGTCGACCTCGTGATGGCGGCCAACTCCGTCACGGCCCTGATCGGGCCGTCCGGCTGCGGCAAGTCCACCTTCCTGCGCATCCTCAACCGGATGCACGAACTCGTGCCCAGCGCGCAACTCGCGGGCCGGGTCCTGCTCGACGGGGAGGACATCTATGACTCCACCCGCCGCCCGATCGAGACCCGGCGACGGGTCGGGATGGTCTTCCAAAAGCCCAACCCGTTCCCGGCGATGTCCATCTACGACAACGTGGTCGCCGGCCTGAAACTGACCGGCGTGCGCAACGCCGACAAGGACGCCGTCGTGGAGTCCTCCCTGGTGCGGGCCGGCCTGTGGATGGAGGTGAGAAATCGGCTCAGGCAACCCGGCGGTGCGCTCTCCGGAGGCCAGCAGCAACGTCTCTGCATCGCCCGCTCCCTGGCGGTCGACCCGGACGTACTGCTCATGGACGAGCCGTGCTCGGCACTCGACCCGACCTCCACCCGCCGGATCGAGGACACCATCGGCGAACTGCGCGACGACATCACCATCGTGATCGTCACGCACAACATGCAACAGGCCCAACGCGTCTCCGACCATTGCGCGTTCTTCCTCGCGGCGGAGAACACCCCCGGCCACATCGTCGAGGCCGGACCCACCACCGCGATCTTCGGCGCCCCCCGCGACCCTCGGACGGCCGACTATGTCGCCGGTCGCTTCGGATGAGTCGCGGGCCCCGGACGGTACGCCGGAACGGCACGCGCGCTACGACGTCCACCTGGACGCCGAGCAGCACGTGCGGTGGCGGCTCATCGCCCCGAACGGCCGCGTGCTCGCGCGGTCCGCTCGGGGCCATGTCACGGCGGGGGCCTGCCGTATCGAGCTGGACCGGCTGCGTCGCCGGGTGGTCGACCTCGTGCCCGTCATCGGACGGGCCACCGGTGCGCCGGGCTGGTTCTGGAGCGTGGCTCTCGAACCCAGTGCTCCCGTCGCGTTGTCGGCCCGCACCTACGAGCGCCTGGAGAGTTGCCAGGTGTCCTACGAGAGATTCGTCCGCCTGCTGACCGTCACCGAGCCCGACGACTGGTGACCTGGGCCGCGAGCCCGCCACGATCGCGACGGTCGTGGCGGCGCGCCCCCCGCAGTGGACTCTCCCGTTACGGGAGAGGGCACCGTGGTCGGTCGGAGGTGATGAGGATGTTCCTCGGCATCGGAGACTTCGCACGCGCCACGGGCCTGACCGTCAAGGCGCTGCGCTGGTACGACGAACAGGGTGTGCTGGTGCCCGCGGACGTGGATCCGCACACGCGCTACCGCCGCTACACGATCGGCCAACTCGAACAGGCGGGGCTGGTCCGCGCGCTGCGCACGGCCGGCGTACCGCTCGCGGCCATCCGCAGCGCGATGCGCGACGGCGGCTCCCCGCACGAGGCGCTGCGCGCGCGACGCGAGGCGGTCCTGGCCGAACGGGCGCGCGAGGATCGAGCCCTCGCGACGGCGGAGCGGGTACTCGCGGGCGCAGGTCTCGACTACGTCGTGCGCCTACGCACGACCCCGCCGCTGGCCTGGGTGGGCGTGGTCGAGTACGTCGTGCTGCCTGTGGGCGCCGACGCGGACCCGGTGGTCGCGGGCCCCGGCGGTGCCGTAATAGACGCCGACGCCGCGATCGAGGGTGCCTTGCTGGACCTGTACGCGAGCCTGCACGCGGACGGCCTCGCGCCCATTGGAGCGTTCTGGCTGGATCTGGGTCGACCCGCGGACGACGCCGGCGCCGAGGTCGGGCTGTGTGTGCCGCTCGCCGCGCCGGTGCCCGAGGGCTGGTCCGTCCCCGGACGACGGACGATCGCCGGCACGCGCCAGGCCGGCCGCGAACTGACCACCGACCACGTGGTCACCGACGACGACCCCGACGACGGCACCGCCGTGCATCCGGCGTTCGCCGCGCTCGTGCGGGCCGCCGCCGAGCAGGAGTTGTCGATCGACCTGGGCACCCTGCGGCAGCAATGCCCGCGAGAGGTCGCGGGCGCCCCCGGGGATGCCAGCCGTACGGTGGTGGGACTGTCCGTCGACGTCGACGGATGAGGGCGTAATCGAAAGCGCGATCGCAGATGCGACCGCAGGCGTGTCGGGGGACCTTCCGGAGGGCGTACCCGGAGGGTGCACACCGGCGAAAAGCTATCGTCGGCGACCGTGTGCCTGGCACATAATCGGCCTGGTGTTCCTGACCATCGCAACCACTCATCAGCCCGCCACCGACCTCGGCTTCCTGCTGCACAAGCACCCCGGGAAGGCGCAACGGTTCTCCACGACCTACGGCGAAGCACACGTCTTCTACCCCGAGGCGGACGACGCGCGCTGCACCGCGGCGCTGCTGCTCGACGTCGACCCGATCGCGCTCACGCGCGGGGTCAAGCGGGGCAAGAGCGCCAAGGGCTCGCCCGACCTGGCGCTCGCGCAGTACGTCAACGACCGGCCCTACGCCGCGTCGTCGCTGCTCGCTGTCGCGCTCGGTACGGTCTTTCGTACCGCGATGCAGGGGCGCTGCGATGCACGCCCCGAACTTCCGGCGATGCCGATGCCGTTGGAGATCGAGGTGCCCGCGCTGCCCGCGCGCGGCGGCGAGGAGATGGTCCGGCGGCTGTTCGAGCCGCTGGGATGGCAGGTGGCGATCGAGTCGATCCCGCTGGACCCGCGCTTCCCGGCGTGGGGTGAATCGCGTTATGTGCGGCTCGCGTTGAGCGGCACGATGCCGCTCGCGGACGCACTGCGGCAGCTGTATGTGCTGCTCCCGGTCCTGGACAACGCGAAGCACTACTGGGTCGCGCCCGACGAGGTGGACAAGCTGCTCCGAGCCGGCGAGGGCTGGCTGTCCGCGCATCCGGACCGCGACCTGATCGCGAGCCGCTACCTCTCGCGCCGTCCCACCCTCACCCGCAGCGCGATGGAGCGCCTCGCCGAGATCGACGAGACCGCGCCGGAGAACCTCGACAACGCGATACCGGACGACGCCGGCGAGGATGCGGAGGCGGGCGAGGACTCGGGTGCGGTCGCAGGCGTGACGCCGGCGGGTGTGCCTGCGAGTGTGGGGTCGGTGGCGACCGAGGGTGTCGCACCTGCGCGTGCGGCCGCAGGCATCGTGGCTGCGGGTGTGACCGAGGGACCTGGGGGTGCGGTCGCGGCTGCGCCTGCGGGCGTGGGTGCCGTGCCTGCGACCGAGGTCCTCGCGAATGCGCCGGCGACCGTCGACGTGGCGGTCGCCGGCGAGGGCGCGGGTGCGGACGAGCGACCTCCGACGCTCGCCAGGCAGCGACGGGACGCGATCGTGGCGGCCCTGCGGGCGGCCGGGGCCGAGCGCGTGCTCGACCTGGGCTGCGGCGACGGCAAGTTGATTGGGGCGCTGCTCAGGGAGCCGCGCTTCCGCGAGATCGTCGGCGTCGACGTGTCCACCCGCGCGCTTACCATCGCCGAGCGCAAACTCAAGCTCGCCCGGATGTCGGAACGGCAGCGCGATCGCGTGCGGCTGATCCAGGGTGCACTCACCTACACCGACAAGCGGCTCGTCGGCTACGACGCGGCCGTGCTGTGCGAGGTGATCGAGCACCTGGACGAACCGCGCCTGCCCGCCCTGGAATACGCCGTCCTCGGCTCGGCCCGGCCGGTGACCGTCGTGGTCACCACGCCCAACGTCGAGTACAACGTCCGCTACGCCCCCGAGCAAGAGGGCGGCGAGGGCCTCGCGGCCGGCGCCATGCGGCACGGCGACCACCGCTTCGAATGGGACCAGGCCACGTTTCGCGCGTGGGCCGAGAGGGCGGCGGCCAAGTACGGCTACGCGACCCGATTCGAACCGGTCGGCGAGGTCGACCCCGAGGTCGGCCCCTCGACCCAGATGGTCGTGTTCACCCGTACCGAGAGCGAAGTTGCCGGCATCCCGCACGCCCGCGACACACCCGCACCCGCACCCATTCCCACCGCCAACGACGAAGGCACCGGAGCAACGGCATGACCCACGACGCGAGCGCCCGCCGTGCATTGACCATGCCCGACCTGTGCCTGGTGGTCCTGATCGGCACCACCGGCGCGGGCAAGTCGACCTTCGCCGGCACCCACTTCAAGCACACCCAGGTGCTGTCCTCCGACTACTTCCGCGGACTGGTCGCCGACGACGAGAACGACCAGTCGGCCTCCGGCGACGCGTTCGAGCTGCTCCACCACGTCGCCCGGATGCGCCTCGCGTCCGGCCGGCTGACCGTGGTGGACGCGACCAACGTGCAACGCGAGGCCCGCGCGCAACTGGTCAAGGTCGCCCGCGACCACGACGTGTTCCCGGTCGCGATCGTGCTCGACATCCCCGAGGCCGAGTGCCAGGCACGCAACTCCGGGCGCCCGGACCGGATGCACCTGCCCCCGCACGTGATCCAGCGTCAGCACCGGGACCTGCGCCGATCGCTGCGTGGCCTGCAACGCGAGGGCTTCCGCAAGGTGCATGTGCTCACCGGCGTGGACGAGGTCGCACGCGCCGAGATCGTGCACGAGCGCCGATACAACGACCTGAGGCACCTGACCGGCCCGTTCGACGTGATCGGCGACATCCACGGCTGCCGCGCCGAGTTGGAATCGCTGCTGGTCGAACTCGGCTACGGGATCACCCGCGACGAAGCGGGGCGACCGGTCGACGCCGCACACCCCGAGGGCCGAACCGCCGTTTTCGTCGGCGACCTGGTCGACCGCGGACCGGACACCCCGGGCGTACTGCGCCTGGTGATGGGCATGGTCGGTGCCGGGCACGCGCTGTGCGTGCCGGGAAACCACGAGAACAAGCTGGTGCGAGCGCTCAAGGGCCGGCAGGTCAAGACCACCCACGGACTCGCCGAGTCGCTCGAACAATTGGCGTCGGAGAGCGAGGAGTTCCGCCGGGAGGTGGTCGACTTCTGCGAGTCCCTGGTCAGCCACTATGTGCTCGACGAGGGCCGACTCGTGGTGTGCCACGCGGGGTTGCCGGAGAAGTACCACGGTCGGATGTCCGGGCGCGTGCGCAGTTTCGCCCTGTACGGCGACACCACCGGCGAGACCGACGAGTACGGCCTGCCGGTGCGCTACCCGTGGGCCGACGAGTACCGGGGCAAAGCGACCGTGGTCTACGGCCACACGCCCACGCCGCGTGCCGTGTGGGTGAACAACACGATCTGCCTGGACACCGGCGCGGTGTTCGGCGGCGACCTGACCGCGCTGCGCTGGCCGGAGCGCGAACTGGTCGCGGTGCAGGCCGAACAGGTCTGGTACGAGCCGGTGCGACCGATGGCCTCACAGGCCCCGGGCGGCCGGGACGGGCGCACCCTCGACCTGGGCGACGTGCTCGACCTGAGCTCCGGCGGGGTCGGTCGCCGGCATGTCGAGACGGCCGGCGCGGGCATGGTGACGGTACGTCAGGAGAACGCGGCGGCAGCCCTGGAGGTGATGAGCCGGTTCGCCATCGACCCGCGCTGGCTGGTCTACCTGCCGCCGACGATGGCGCCGTGCGCGACCAGCACGCTGCCGGGGCTGCTCGAACATCCCGCCGAGGCGTTCGCGCAGTTCCACGCGGACGGGGTTACCGAGGTGATCTGCGAGGAGAAGCACATGGGATCGCGCGCGGTCGCCCTGGTGTGCCGGGACGAGGCCGCCGCGCGCGAGGCGTTCGGTGTGGACGAGGGGATGGGCGCGGGCGCGGTGTGGACCCGTACCGGGCGCGGCTTCTTCCCCGATCGGGCCACCACGGACGGCTTCCTGGACCGGCTGCGCGCGGCGATCGACGCTGCGGCCCTGTGGGCCGAGCTGGACACCGACTGGTTGCTGTTCGACGCCGAGTTGATGCCGTGGTCGGCCAAGGCGCAGGAACTGCTGCGGCAGCAGTACGCCTCGGTGGGTGCCGCTGCGACCTCTGCGCTGCCGGTCGCCGGCGCCGCGCTGGCGCGTGCACTCGAACGCGGCATCGACGTCGGCGAACTGGCCGACCGCATCACGGGCCGTGAGGGCAACGCGCACGCCTTCGTCGATGCGTACGGCCGGTACTGCTGGGAGACCGACGGCCTCGCGGGGCTGCGCTTCGCGCCGTTCCAAGTGCTCGCCGGGCGCGGCGGGTCCTACCTGGGCCGGGACCACGCATGGCATCTCGCGCTCGCCGACCGACTGGTGGCGGCCGACCCCTCGGGGCTGCTCGCCCCCACCGGCCGGCTGATCGTGGACGTCACCGACGACAAGCAGGTCGCGGCCGGCGTCGAGTGGTGGACCGAGCTGACCGCCGCCGGAGGTGAGGGCATGGTGGTCAAGCCGCTCGCCGGCGAGGCCGCGCGGGTGGCGAACCGGCGGGTGCAACCGGGGGTCAAGTGCCGGGGCCCGGAATACCTGCGGATCATCTACGGCGCCGACTACACCGAACCGGTGAACCTGGAGCGGTTGCGCAATCGTGGTCTGGGCCACAAGCGCTCGATGGCGCTGCGTGAGCACGCGCTGGGCACCGAGGCGCTGGACAGGCTGGCGGCCGGCGAGGCGTTGTGGCGCGTGCACGAGGCGGTTTTCGCCGTCCTCGCGCTGGAATCGGAACCGGTGGACCCCAGGCTCTGAGGCCGCGTCACCTGTTCGCAGCAAGGGCGGTATTCGTGCCGGCGCGGATACCGCCCTTGCGTACGTGATTGCCGGAAACTTTCGGGTATGTCGCTTCAGTGCCCAGTGCCGATCGAGGCGGGTCGAAGGTCCCGTGTCGATCGGTCCGAGTGTCGTCGCAGGTCGTGACCTGTGTCGGAGGTTCGCTCCCGACAGCGGGTGCAGGATCCTCATGTGGTGGAAAACGGAGCCGAACACAGGCGCCGGGCCCCCTCGACACACGGAGGAGCAGCGATGAGCCAGGCGGTGGATCCCCAGGCCCCGACGGCGTCAACCGCGGCCGAACCCGTGGCGGGCGACGCCTCGCAGGGCACCCTCGGGCTCCCGCAGGCGACCGCGCTCGTGGTCGGCGGCGTCGTGGGCACCGGGATCTTCCTGCTGCCGGCGACCCTCGCCAAGTACGGCACCATCAGTATCCTCGCCTTTGGCCTGGTCACCGTCGGCGCCCTGGCGATCGCGACGATCTTCGGCAGGTTGGGCGCACGCACACCGGCGGCCGGTGGGCCCTACGCCTACGCCCGCGAGGCGTTCGGCGAATTCCCCGGATTCCTGAACGCGTGGTCGTTCTGGATCACCGCCTGGGCCGGCAACGCCGGTATCGCGGTGGCCTGGGTCGGCTACGTGAACTACTTCCTGCACTGGGACTCCGAACCGGGCAAAATCGCGATCGCCCTGGTCGGCCTGTGGATCCCGGCCCTGATCAACCTGTCCGGGGTCAAGAACATGGGCCTGTTCCAGGTCGTCACCACCGTGCTCAAGTTCGTTCCGCTGATGTTCGTGGCCATCGTCGGGCTGTTCTTCATCAACAGTGGCAACTTCGGCGAGTTCAACGCGAGCGGCAAGAGTTTCCTCGGCGCACTGCAGGTCTCCGCGGCGCTGGTGGTGTTCGCCTACTCGGGCATCGAGGCCGCGTCGGTGGCCTCCGAGAAGGTCAAGGATCCCGAACGCAACATCGGCAGGGCCTCGATCTACGGCACGCTGGCATGCGCCGCCGTGTACATGCTCAGCACGATCGCGGTGATGGGCAACGTTCCGCGAGCCGAACTCGTCGACTCCTCCGCCCCGTTCTCCGACGCGCTGAACAACATGTTCGGCGGCGGCGTCTGGGGCGGCATCATGGCCGCGATGGCGATCGTCTCGGGCATCGGGGCGCTCAACGGCTGGACCATGCTGTGTGCGGAGATGCCGTACGCGGCGGCCAAGGACGGCGTATTCCCGCGACCGTTCGCCTCGGTCAGTCGGGCGGGCGTGCCCGTCTTCGGCATTCTGGTCGCCACGGTCTTGACCTCGGTGGTGGTCGCGATGAACTACCTGTGGTCCGAGGACGCCTTCGAGACGATCCTGCTGCTGGCCACCGTCACCACCGTGATCCCGTACCTGTTCTCCGCGTCGGCGCAGCTGTTCTGGCTGGTCACCCGCGAGCGCCTGGTCACCCACGCGGCGCCGGCCAAGGACCTGACCATCGCCGGCGTGGGCTTCCTGTTCACCCTGTGGATGGTCTACGGCGCGGGCTCGGACGCGGTGCTCAAGAGCCTGATCATGTTGCTGCTCGGCATCCCCGTCTACATCTGGGTCAAGGCCTCGCGCGGCGAATACGGCCCAGGCGGCACGGAGGCGACGAATGTCGAGGTCGAGCACGACACCGTGGACGTGCGCGAATAGCGGCGCGCGCTCCCGGCGTGCGTCGTACCCCTCGGAACCGGAAACACCATCCGCAGACGGAAGCGAAAGCGGAGCGGAAGCAAAAGCGCAAGCGCAAGCGGCACCGAGCCGGAACCGAAAACCAGAACCGAAACCACCGCCGAAAGCACCACCGAAACCAGGTCCGGTCCCGATGGCCGGAAAGCACACCGCAGTTCGAAAAGGTCAGGAGGACCATTCCATGGGGTTCCACGTCGAGTCGGAGACCGGTCGCCTCAAGCAGGTGATCCTGCACCGCCCGGATCTGGAGATGAAGCGGCTGACCCCGACGAACAAGGACGAGCTCCTGTTCGACGACGTGCTGTGGGTCAAGCGGGCCCGCGAGGAGCACGACGGCTTCGCGGACGCGCTGCGCGATCGTGGCATTCGCGTCCATCTGTTCACCGACCTGCTGCGCGAGACGCTCTCCGGCGAGCCGGCCGCCAAGAAGATGGTGCTGGACCGGGTCTTCGACGAGCGCGAGTTCGGTCTGCTGGCAGTGGACGAACTGCGCGTTCTGTTCGAGGGCTTCGACGCCAATGAACTGGTCCGCTACCTGGTCGGCGGCATCACCAAGCGCGAAATCCTCGAGTACATGCAGGAGCCGCACAGCGTCGCGTTCCACACCATGGACGTGGACGATTTCGTGCTCAAGCCGCTGCCGAACCACATCTTCACCCGCGACACCTCGTGCTGGGTCTACGACGGCGTCGCGGTGAACGCGATGATGATGCCCGCCCGCCGGCGCGAGACCGTGCACTTCGAGGCGATCTACAATTACCACCCGAATTTCGCCAAGGGTGACTTCAACGTATGGAACCCGGGCCAGAGCAGTTTCCCGGCGACGATGGAGGGCGGCGACGTCCTGGTCATCGGCAACGGCGCCGTCTTGGTCGGGATGAGCGAGCGGACCACCCCGCAGGGCGTCGAGGCGCTGGCCCGTGCACTGTTCAAGCACGGTTCCGCGACGAAGGTGGTCGCGCTGAACATGCCGAAGAAGCGCGCGTTCATGCACCTCGACACGGTGATGACGATGCTCGACGGCGAGACGTTCACCAAGTACGCCGGCATGGGCATGCTGCCGTCGTACACGATCGAACCGGGAGAGCACGAGAAGGAACTCAAGGTCACCGACCACCCGGCCCACGACATGCACAAGGCGATCGCGAGCGCCCTGGATCTGTCCGACATCCGGGTCCTGGCCGCGACCCAGGACGTGCGCTCCGCCGAGCGCGAGCAGTGGGACGACGGCTGCAACGTGCTGGCGGTGGAACCAGGCGTGGTCTTCGCCTACGAGCGCAATGTGACCACGAACACCTACCTGCGCAAGAACGGCATCGAGGTGGTCACCATCCGCGGCAGCGAACTCGGTCGCGGTCGTGGCGGGCCGCGCTGCATGAGTTGTCCGGTGGAGCGCGAGGCCGTCTAACCTGGCGGTTTGCCGATCCGTGCGACCCGTCCGAGCCTACGACCGATGCGTTGTGCGATTCGTCCGTGCGACGTCTCGCCCGACCATTTCGCGGGCCTTTCGATCCCGTCCGAAAAGAAGCCTGGAGCCATGGCCTTCAATCTGCGTCACCGCAACTTCCTCAAGGAATTGGACTTCACTCCCAAGGAGTTCAACCACCTGCTCGACCTCGCCGCGGACCTGAAGGCCGCCAAGTACGCGGGCATCGAGCGAAAGCGCCTCGTCGGCAAGAACATCGCGCTGATCTTCGAGAAGACCTCCACCCGCACCCGGTGCGCGTTCGAGGTCGCCGCGTACGACCAAGGCGCGGGTGTGACCTACCTCGACCCGGGCGGCTCGCAGATCGGGCACAAGGAGTCGATGAAGGACACCGCGCGGGTGCTCGGGCGGATGTACGACGGTATCGAGTACCGCGGCAGCAAGCAGGAGTACGTCGAGGAGCTCGGCAAGTACGCGGGTGTGCCCGTGTGGAACGGCCTGACCGACGAGTGGCACCCCACCCAGATGCTCGCGGACATGCTTACCATGCGCGAACACTCCGACAAGCCGCTGCACCAGGTCTCGTTCGCCTACCTCGGTGACGCCCGCAACAACATGGGCAACTCGCTGCTGATCACCGCCGCGATGCTGGGCATGGACGTACGCATGGTCGCGCCCAAGGAGTTGTGGAACGACCCGGCGATCGTCGACAAGGCCAAGGAGATCGCGGTCGCGACCGGTGCCCGGATCACCCACACCGCCGATGTCGGGGAAGGCGTCAAGGGCGTGGACTTCCTCTACACCGACGTGTGGGTGTCCATGGGCGAGCCCAAAGAGGTCTGGGACACCCGGATCGCGCAACTCAAGGCATACCAGGTCAACATGGACGTGGTGAGGGCGACCGACAACCCCAAGGTCAAGTTCATGCACTGTCTTCCGGCGTTCCACGACCGCAACACCAAGGTCGGCCAGGACATCTTCGAAAAGACCGGCATGGAGGCGCTGGAGGTCACCGACGAGGTCTTCGAGTCGGACTTCTCGATCGTCTTCGACGAGGCCGAGAACCGCTTGCACACGATCAAGGCGGTCATGGTCGCCACACTCGGCGACTAGAACACGTTACGAGGATCTGCGCGGCCCGGGCACCGGACCACCACCGGTACCCGGGCTGCTCGTGGTTGTGGAACGCACCATTCATCCTGATATGCCGCGACATCGCGATCAGCCGCCGGTCGATCGCGATCGCCGCCCCGGACCGAAGGGATCCACCATGCGCGTCGTCGTCGCCCTCGGCGGAAACGCGATGCTTCAGCGCGGGGACAAGCCCGACGCCGACATCCAGCTGCACAATATCCAAAAAGCGGTCAAGTCGCTGGCCCCGCTGGCTCGCGAACACGAACTCGTGGTCACCCACGGCAACGGCCCCCAGGTGGGCGTCCTCGCTCTCCAGTCCGCCGCCGACCAGTCGCTCAGCCAGCCCTACCCGTTCGACGTGCTGGGCGCGATGACGCAGGGCATGATCGGCTACTGGCTGCTCCAGTCGCTGCAGAACGCACTGCCTGGCCGGCAGGTGTGCTCGCTGATCAACCAAACCCTCGTCTCCACCGCCGATCCCGCATTCCAGGATCCGACCAAGTTCGTCGGCCCGATCTACGAGGAGGACGAGGCCAAGCGGCTGGCGAGCGAGCGCGGTTGGATCGTCAAACCGGACGGCAAGTGGTGGCGCCGAGTGGTGCCCTCACCCAAACCCGCCCGGGTGGTGGAGACCCGACTGATTCGACAACTGCTCGCCTCCGGGGCCGTCGCGGTGTGTGCGGGTGGCGGTGGCGTGCCGGTGGTGCGCAACGAACTCGGCCAACTCACCGGCGTCGAGGCCGTGGTGGACAAGGACCTGACCGCGGCTCTGCTGGCCGAGGCCCTGGACGCGGACGTGTTGTTGCTGCTCACCGACGTCCCCCGAGTGGTACGCGGATTCGGGCAGCCCGACGCGCAGGAAATCACCAACGCCACCCCCATGCAACTGCGCGCCGGTGACTTCCCGGCCGGTTCGATGGGCCCCAAGGTCGACGCGATCTGCCGCTTCGTCGAGATGACCGGTGACATGGCCGCGATCGGCGCCCTCGACCAGGCCGCCGAGATCCTCCGGGGCAACGCCGGGACGATCGTCACGCCGAGCGGCAAGTATCCGGAGACCAGCCTGTTGTAGGGGGCGATCGGGCGATGAAAGGGGCCGGGGGATGCGGCCGGCGGGTGTGTGTCGTCGACCGCGGGCGCCGGTCGACCCCCGGGGTGCGGGTGGCTTGGATCGCGGCGGACGCACGCGCGGGCGCGGGTTGTGGTGACGATCTTTTCGACTGCGGATCGGCAAAGGGTCTGGTCCGATCGGCCCGTGTGCTGTGACCATGTCGAGCATGGCCGTCTCCGTGATGCCTGCCGCCGACACACTCGCTCGAACGCTGCTCGCCGCCAGAGGCGCCGAGTGGGGTGACTGGTCCGTCGAAGCCCTCCAGGAGACCGCCGGGCGACTCGGCTGGGAGACGCGCCTGGACGAGGACGGGCACGTGGCCATCGAGACCGGCATACCCGGGCTGCTGTGCAGCGGGGAATCCGGCGAGCGTGTCGAGGGCGCGCCGTGCGTACGCTTCACCGCCCCGCTACCGGTCCGGGTGGATCCGCCGCCGCCGATGCCCGGGCTCCAGGGGCCGTCCGTGCCCGGCCAGTACGCCTACGGTGCCGGTGCCTGGGGCGCCGTGCCCTATGTCCGGGATCGCGGGCGGGAGTTGGACGCCGCGCACACCAGGCTCGGCGCGGCGCTGACCGCGACCCTGGGCCCGGCACCCTGGCGGGGCGGCCCCGCCGCGTGGCTGCGCTGGCGATCGCGACGGATCACCCTGCGGCTCTCCCGAGACGACGCGAACGAGGCGCTCGTCATGGAGTTGTTCCCCACGCGCGCCGGCGAGGCGTTCGAACGGCGCGGTTTCGAGCGGGCCGGTTCGCTGGCCGACCTGCCCTACATCTGGTGCGTAAGCAGGCCCGACATGAGCCTTGCCGAACTTTTCCTGCCGTTCGGGCCGGACCCGCGCGACTGGGAGGACTTTTGTGACGCGCTGCCGCGCGTACTGTCCTCGTTGGTCGTGGACATGCCGCTGGTCGGCTGGGTGGAACCAGTCCTGCTGGTGCTGGGCGACGTCGCCGAGCCCGCGCACACGGTCGAGATCCGGGTCGGGCAGGACCGCCTCGAACTTGGCAACGTGCCCGGCAATGGGCGCCAAGTGTGGCTGCGCCCGGGTGCCGAACACGCGGTCGCGGCGGCCGAGTCGATCCTGGAGGCGTTCGCGTTCTGGAGCATCGACGGCGTGCGTCGGCTGCGCACCAGAGCGTGGACGTCGGGCGGCTACGTCGACCTGCCCGGCATCGGAGTACGCCCCGAGGGGACACACCCGGACGACGCGTGACCACAACGGCGCGACGCGCGATGCCCGACCCGTGAGCGGAGTGCGCTCGCACCCGCGACCGCGACCGCGACCGTGCCCGCATCAGCGCCTGCGCCCGTGCCCACGCGTGCGCTCGCGTACCTGACCGGACGCACCCGCGACCGTCTCCCGCGCGCGCTCGCGACCGCACCCGTGTCGCGGGCCGGGCTCGTGCAGGGCTCAGTTCGTCAGTCCTTGGTGCCCGCCCGCCACTGCAGGCCCCAGCCGTACGCCTGGTCGACCTTCTGCTGGTTGCCCTTGATGTAGCGCACCTCGCGCTGGATGGTCAGATCCCCCCCCTGGTTCTGGACGAGTGCGATCGCGCACGAGCGTGCCGCGCCGCCGGTCTCGTCGAGCCGGATCTCCAACTCGGGGCCGGTCGCCGGCGTCAGCGTCACCACCGCCTGCGCGTCGTCGAACGTCACGCCCTTGTAGATGAACGCGAAGATCAACAGCCGCTTGAAGCTGCTCTTGTGGTCGAGGTTGATGAACAGGTTCTCGCCGGCGGTGTTCGCGCCGGTGCGGTCGTCGCCGTCCAGGAACACGTACGGCGGCTTGTCCGGCGAACCGAACATGTTGCCGAGTGCCTGCACGATGCCCTTGGAGCCGTCGTTCAGCTCCCACAGGCAGCACAGGTCGAGGTCGGTCGGCCCCATCAACCGCTTGAGCATGCCCCGCCCGGGAGCGGCCTGCACCCAGTTGAGGTTCACCCGCATCCGACTGCCGGTGATGCCCTCCTTGCTGAGCGACACCATCGGCGAGGCCTTGGTCAGCGTCACCTTGCTCAACCGCACGGGTGGCCTGCTCGGCGCGCTCGCCGGCGGCGGGGCGGCCGGCGGCCGCGCCGGCTCGGGCTTGCGGACGTTCAGCCGAGGCGCCGGCGGCGGCGTCGTCGACACCGGCGGGGGCGGCGTGGGCGCCTGCACCCGAGGAGGCGCCGGCGCCGGCGGAGGCGGGGCTGTCACCGTGATGCCGAAGTCGGTGGCGAGCCCCTCCAGTCCCGTCGAGTAGCCCTGTCCGATCGCCCGGAACTTCCAGGCCCCACCACGGCGGTACAACTCGCCCGCGAGCATCGCGGTCTCCACCGTCGCGTCCGCGATGTCGAACCGGACCAGGTCCACCTCGGCCCCGGGGTCGCTCACCAACAGGTGCAGGTCACGGATACCCGCGAAGGTGCCGCTGTGCGCCGAAGCCGCGAGCACCACCCGATCCACGCTCGCCGGGATCGACCCCAGATCGATCTCCAGCGCGTCCCGCGACCACGTCCCCTCGTCCTTGCCGACGTGGCGAACCGCGCCGGAGGGATGGGTCGGCTGGTTGTAGAACACGAAGTCGGCGTCGCCCGAGACGCGACCCGACGCACCCAACAACAGCGCCGACGCGTCCAGGCCCGGCGTACTCGGTCCCGGCCGCCAGACGAAGACCGCGCGCACCTTCGCGGCGGCCACCGGCGTGTTCTGTCCCTTGCCCAACTGCTGCACCATGCGCACGATCGTCACACGAGTGGGCTGATCGGTTCATCCTTTGCGGCGAAAAAATCGGGTGCCCACCCGTACGGGTCAGTGAAACCGGGGTGAAACGTCCCCGCTCGTCCGCTACTCTTGCTCGCCTTGCCCGGGGTGTTGCGGACCGGGGCCGGCGTTCGACACGCATCAGGCCCGGCGCAACGAAAC
The DNA here is from genome assembly GCF_040605455.1 of Embleya sp. NPDC005575. NCBI lineage: Bacteria > Bacillati > Actinomycetota > Actinomycetes > Kitasatosporales > Streptomycetaceae > Embleya > Embleya sp. NPDC005575. The sequence goes on from NZ_JBEXCV010000003.1 coordinate 59,056, forward strand.
CAAGAGTGAGCATCCCCACGCCTCCGCCCGAGGTCACTTCGGTATGCCCGCAGTCGCGTGCCCCGTCGGCCTCGCCGACGCCGCACGCTGCCCGGGGAAAGGGATTTCACCATGACGTTCGCCTTCGCGCGCCCACTGCGGGCCGACCACCCGCCGGATCGGCGGGCCCGCCTGTACCGCTTCGGCGCGCTCGTCGGTGCGGGCTTCCGCCGCTGGTCCACCTATCGACAGGCCGCCCTCGCCGGCTTGTTCACCAACACCGTCTTCGGGGTGATGATCTACTCGCTGATGCGCGCCCTCACCGAGGACGGACGCCGACCCGGCGGCTATGACGCCGCCCAGCTCGCCACCTACGTCTGGGTCGGTCAGGGCATCCTCAGCGTCGTACACGCCTGGACCTGGAACGAACTCGCCGACCGCGTCCGCAGCGGCGACGTGACTGCCGACCTGCTGCGCCCGATCGACCCGTTCGAGGCATTTCTGGCTGCCGACCTCGGTCGGGCCGCCTACGCGGTGCTCGCCCGAATGCTGGTACCCGTCCTCGCCGGCGCGCTGATGTTCACCATGTACGTTCCACAACGCCCTTACACGATCCCGCTGTTCGTGCTCTCGCTGATCCTGGGCACGATACTGAGCTTCACGCTGCGCTATCTCGTCAACCTCGGCGCGTTCTGGCTCCTCGATGCGCGCGGCCTCGGCGCGGTGTGGCTGCTCGCCTCCGGCGTGTTCGCCGGGTCCTTCTTCCCGCTGCGCTTCCTGCCCGGCTGGGCCCAGGCGGTGTTGTGGTTCGGTACCCCGTTCCCCGGCCTGTTCCAGATCCCGCTCGACGTCGTGGTCGAACGCCCCGGACCCGCACCGCAGATCGGCAGCGTCGTACTTCAACTTCTCTGGGTTGCGATCCTGGTGCCCCTCGTCCTGCGTGTGCAGCGGGCGGCGACCGACAAGCTGGTGATCCAGGGTGGCTGAGCCGAGTGCGGGCCAGGCGTACGTGCGCCTGGTGCAGGCCCAGGTCCGCAGCCAGACCCAATACCGCACGTCGTTCTGCGTCGACCTCGCGTCGTGTGCGCTGAGCACACTCGTCGAGGCTGCGGTCGTCCTGGTGGTGTTCCGCGTCTCGCCAACGGTAGGCGGGTTCGGGCTGCGTGAGGTGCTGGTGATGTCCGCGCTCGCGGTGTTCGCCTTCGACCTCGCGGACCTGATCGTCGGCAACATCGAACGACTGTCGCTGTACGTGCGCAAGGGCATGCTCGACGCCATCCTGGTCCGGCCGTTGCGCGTGCTGCCGCAACTGCTCTCCACCGACTTCGCGTTGCGCCGGATCGGCCGGGTGGCGCAGTCGTCCGTGCTGCTCGCGGTCGTCCTCGTGTACGCGGCGCCTCATTGGACGCCGGCGCGCGTACTGATGCTCGTACTGACCCCGATCGCGGGCTGCGCGCTGTTCGCCGCGGTGTTCGTGTCGGGCGCCTGTGTCGCGTTCTGGTTCGTCGAATCCGGCGAGATCGCCAACGCGTTCACCTACGGCGGCAAGGAGTTCGCGCGCTACCCGGCGACGATTTACCCCGGGCTGCTGCGCCGGGTATTCGGTTACGGGGTCGGCCTCGCGCTGGTCGGGTATCACCCCACGCTGTTCCTGACGGGGCATGCGGATCCACTCGGTGGGCCGGACTGGCTCGCCTGGCTTTCCCCGGCCGTCGCGGCGTTCGCGTGGCTGATTGCGTTGCTGCTCTGGCGGACGGGGATTCGGCACTACAGGAGTACGGGATCGTGACCGCGACCGGGATCATGACTGCGATCGAGACCGACACCGAGACGATGATCGAAGTGCGTGACCTACGCAAGGAGTTCACCGTCCGGCGCAAGGTCGGTCGAATCCGCCGGGAATCCCGGACGGTGGCCGCCGTGGACGGTGTCGCGTTGAGCATCGCGCGAGGTGAGACGGTCGGCTACATCGGACCCAACGGGGCAGGCAAATCGACCACCCTGAAGATGATGACCGGCATCCTGACGCCGACCTCGGGACACGTGCGAGTCTGCGGCCTGGAACCGGTGCCCCGACGACGCCGGCTCGCCCGCCGGATCGGGGTGGTCTTCGGCCAGCGTTCGCAACTGTGGTGGGACCTGCCTTTGCGTGAATCCTTCCGGTTGCTGGGATTCGTCTACGCGGTGCCGCGCGCCGAGCACGAGGTCCGGCTCCGCCGCTGTCGGGCGATGCTCGAACTGGACGAGTTCATGGACACACCGGTGCGCCAACTCTCGCTTGGGCAGCGCATGCGCGGCGAGATCACGGCCGCCCTCCTGCACGGTCCGGACGTGTTGTTCCTGGACGAGCCGACAATCGGGCTCGATGTGGTCAGCAAGCAGTCGCTGCGCGCTTTCCTGGCCGAGATCGGCACACGCGGGGACGTTACGACCGTGCTCACGACGCACGACCTCGCCGACATCGAGCACCTGTGCCGGCGGCTGATCGTGATCGACCGCGGACAGGTCGTGCACGACGGGACGCTGGAGTCCCTGCACGCACGCTACGGCTCGCGCCGGCGCGTGGTCGTCGACCTGGACGAGGCGCGTGCGCTGGACGTGCGGACGCCCGGCATCACGATCGAGGCGATCGAGGCGGACGGCAGACGGGTCACCTTCGCGCTGGACGGCGTGCCGGCGGGCGAGTTGATCGCCAGAATCGCGCGCGACGGGGGATTGCGGGACGTGTCCGTGCGGGAGCCCACGATCGAGGAGGTGGTCGCGCGGCTGTATCGGGGGTGAGAGGGCGACTTCGTGGATGGCCGTGGCCTATGGGCCACGGCCTGTGGCCCGCGGCCCTGCGGTCGTGATTCGGTCGGGCTCCTGCGTCGAGTTGTGGACGACCTGTGGGGCGGGCGTTGTGCCGGGCTCCCGGTTTGAGGGATTGCCCCCTGCGGTCGGGTGGTGTCTCGGGAGAGAGTCTTCCCGAGGGGGACGGGAGATGACGCGTAGTCGGGACGAGGTCGTCGGTGCCGGTTGTCGCGGTGGGCGGCCGGACGCTTTCCATTGCCGGCCGACCCGGGACACCGCTGGTACTTCGCTCGCGAAGGCGTCGTCGCGGCCTTGGCCGGGGCCGCGGCGACGCTGCGGGCGGCGGAACCCGACGCGGCGATGGCCGGGTGGGTGGGCGACGCCGACCCGGACCAGATACGGATACTCGCCGCCGCGTCTGCCCGTCCTCCCGCCCTGGGCGAGGCGGATGATGGTCGCTATCGAGACCGATCGCAGTGCGTAACGTGCGGAGTCGTCCGCGCGCGAGCGCGAGTGGCTGCGGCGGGCTCGTCTGGAGGAGCCGGGGGTGCGTCGTGTATCGCTCGTGGAGGGGGGACTGGATCCGTGACCCCGACAAGCAGGTCCGTCAGATCGTGGCGCTGTACCGGTCCGCGACGGGCGTCACCGAGGTGGCTGCGACAAAGGAGTGATGCGGGAGTTCGGGCCCGGTGCGTCCCGCCGTTCCCGGTCCGCGAGGCCGCACCACGTCGTATGGCGTATAAGCCGATGACAAGGACGGCTCGGTGAGCAGATCGAGCTGGGACGCGGCTGCCGCGCCGCGTTCGCGATGCCCGACACACTGCCCCTGTACGCCGTCACCACGGTGCTGGCGATGGTCCTGGTGGGGCTGTACTTCGTCACCGGAGCCGATTCGCCTCGCTCGTGCTCGGTTCGCTTGGGCGAGGCCGAGGCGACGGAGCCTTCCATCGACACCACGGCGGGATCTGAGCGCGCCGATCTGATTGGATCTGTTCGGGCGATCTCGCCCCGATCGGTCGTGGTGGTGTCAGAGCGAATCCGGGCGTATCCTGGTCGGGAGGCCTCGGTGCTGTTGGAGGACGAGCGTCGCGAACTGTGCGAGTTCGGACGCCGGATCGTTGAGTGCGGCCTGGTGGTCGGCGCCTCCGGCAACCTGAGCGTGCGCCGGGGTCCGTTGGTCGCGATCACCCCCTCCGGTGCCCCATTGGAACGCATCACACCTGCCGAGTGCGCGGTCGTGGACCTGAAGGGCACGGTGGTGGAGGGCACGCGGACGCCATCCTCCGAGACGCCGATGCACCTCGCGTTGTACGAGAGCGACCCGCACGCCGGAGCCGTGGTGCACACGCACGCCGTGTTCGGTGCGGTGGTGGCGACGACTCTGCCGGTGTTGCCGGCGATCCACTACAACGTGCTGCTGCTCGGAGGCCACGATGTGCGGGTCGCCCCGTACGCGACCTATGGGACGCCGGAGTTGGCGGACTCGGTGCGGGCGGCGCTCGCGGGTGGTAGAAGCGGGGCACTGCTGGCCAACCATGGGGGCGTGACCCTGGGGCGGGATCTGATCGAGGCGTACGACCGCACCAAAATCCTGGAGTGGTTGTGCGAGGTCTACGTGCGCTCGCTCGCGGTGGGCACGCCCAGCGTGCTGACCGCCGCCGAGTTGGCGGCGGTCGAACGACGGATGACCGGGACGGGATGACCCGGGACGGGCCGGCCCGCAGCGCACCTCGGCCCGGCCGTCGGTCAGCGCTTGACGTCGATCACGATGCGGCTCGGGTTGGTCAGGACCGATGTGACCACTTGGTGCACGTTGCTCTTGTAGCCGATGCCCACCTTGAGCTTGCCCTCGAAGTCGCAGGTGACCGCGTACCCGGTGAGCGAGGGCATGTTGGTCACCACGGTGCGCGGGCCGGTGTAGGTGGCGTTGCCGTTGTCGTCGTGAGCCGCGCTCGCGATGTCCAACTCGACGTACTCGGCGCTGTTCGGGAAGCTGACCGGCTTCCCGCTCGCGCACTGTTGCAGACTGCTGGTGCCGGTGACGCCGTAGGCGGGCAGACCGGCGGAGAAGTCGAGGACCACACGGTCGTAGGTCACGTGTTGCCCGGTGCGGATGTTGGTGAGGTATGTGGTGCCGGCCGCCTGGGCGGTCCCGGACAACACGGTGGTGGCGGCGATGCCGACGACGGCGGCGACGCCGAGTGCGGAGCGGACGAGATGGCGACGGGGGGCGGATACAACAGCCATGACAGCCTCCGAATGAGCCGATATCTACAGCGACGAAACGTTTCGCGCTCTGGTTCCTGGATAAGCGATGTCGATCTTGAATGCACTCTTTCGAGGTAAATCAGCGCCCGTTCGCCCGCACTTCGCCTTTTCATGAGCAACCCTGGACACACGTCGGAACCGGGGCAACGGATTCGACGAACGGGGAAGTTCTCATGAACCGCATGCGACGCCGCTTTGCCTGCGCGCTGGCCTTGACCACGAGCCTGTTGACCGCTGCGGGGGCACCGAGCGCCTCCGCCACAGCGGCTGCGGCGACCTCGTGTGCGCCCGGGCAGGTGTGCTTCTGGACCGAGCCGGGCTTTGCGGGTGCGCCGGCGGCGACCTTCGAACTGAAGGGCGTCAACGTCGAGCAGTGCGTGTCACTGCCCGACGGGGTTGACGCACTGTCCTTCGCGAACCGCATGGATCGCTACGTGACGATGTATCAGAGCAGGGAGTGTGCCACCGAAGGGGACTTCAGCACGTATCCGGGCGAGGGGGTATTCGTGCCCGACGTCCCCTTCACGGTTCGGGCCTTCCAGATCTGGGAGAAGCCGTGACGGCGGGTATGGCGGGTGGTCGTCAACCCTGGGCTCAGGAACAGCCCGAGAAATCGAAGGACGCGACCATCCGATCGACCGTCGCGTCCGGACTCGGCGGTATCGCGAAGGTCTCGATGGAGGGCTTCGTGACCGGTAGCCACCACACCCGAGCGTGATACGTCGAGCCGTTGTCGCAACCGGCCGACCAACGGCAGTAATCGGCGGTCTTGGGTCCGACCGGGCGGGCCCCGCGTTCGACGATGGTCGAGGATGCGGTCATCGCGGTGCCGCGGGGTATTGCCCCGCGGCACCAGGCGTCGCCCTGCCAGACCCAGCCGGATCCGGATTCGAGATCCAGCGCCCGTCCCCACTCGTCGCCCGGGCGGATCGGGCAGGCGGATCGCGACGCCGTCCACCGCGCAGCCGTCGTTGGGACGACCCAGGAGCGTGGTGGGCGGCAGCACACACATCACGTGGGGGCCGTCCGTGCCCTGCTCGACCGTCCAGCCCGCCGGCGCGAGGAACTGAAGCCCTGGAGGCTGCGCCGGTCTCACCGGCCGCACTCGGAGGCATCGCTGGCGGGCGTGGCCCGGGGGTCGTGGGCAAGGCCGAGGCAGTGGGCGTGGCAGCTCCGGGCGTGGCGCCGTTCGGAGCGGTGGTGCCGCCCCGGCTGGCCTTGGAGGTCGGCGGATCCGTCCCGTGGGCGGCCGGTGGGTCCTCGTGGATCAGATTCGGCACCGGCACCGGCACCGCCGTACCGACGGCCGGCAGGCAAGCCACCACGGCCGCGGCGATCGGCCCGGCACGACCGCGGCTGCGTGGCCCGGGCGGGGGCAGTGCGGCGGGAGAGGGGATGTGCGCCGCTGGACGGGCCGAGGGTTGGCGGAGGGTCGGCGAGCGGCCTCGGCAACGGTGGGTGGCGGACGGCGCGTCGGCGCGGGCATGAGCCCGGGTGGGCGCCGACGGGGGCCTGATGCGCTGGGAGCATCGACACACGACCGCCTCCCCGGCCACGGCCGAATGGCGGGCGCCCGGTCGAGGCGTAGGCCAGCACGCCGCCGAGCGCGAACACGTCACCGGCCGGCGCCACTTCCGCGTCGAGGGCCTGCTCGGGGGCGAGGTAGCCGGGGAACCGACCGTGCTGCTTGTGCGGGCAGCTCGGTCTGCTCACCGATCGGTGAGATGCCGAAGTCGATCACGCGCGGACCGTCCTGGGCCGGCACACGTTGGAGGGTTTCAGGTCGCGGTGCACACCCCGGGCGTCATGCGGTGCGGCCAGAGCCTCGGCGAGGCCACCGGCCAACACGCGCACGGCCTCGGCGGGCAGCGGACCCTGCTCGGCGACCGCAGCGTGCAGCGACGGCCCGGGTTTGTAGGCGGTGGACAGCCACGGCTCGTCCGCGTCCGCGGCGTCCAGGACCGGCGCGTAGTACGGCCCGATCCGAGTCGGGTCACCGGCCTGAAGCTCGCGCATCGATCCCCTGAATCGATGAGTGTGCACGCTCCCCGGGCGCCGGACCGCCGTCAGCGCGGCATGCGCGTTACGAGGTTGAGCAGATCCTGCCAGCGCAGATCCGTGTGCGGGTCCCAGGCTCGCAAAACGGCCGCGGCGTGGATCAGATGGTCCCGAGCGCGGTCGGGCGCCGGTGCCTGAGCCTGCTCGCCTTCGCTCTCGGGCGCGTACTCGGGATCGGATTCGCACCCACGCGCCGGTCCGGGCTCGGCGTGCTCCCACGCGACCCGGAACAACGCCGCCACAGTGTCCGGTTCGAGGTGGCGGTCGTCCCGCAACGACGCCCCCATGCGCTGGAAGGCCGCCAGGAACGCGGCGGCCGTCGGCTCGTGGTCCGCCGCCAGGGCCTGGATCCGCTCTGCCGCAGCGCCGGGTGTCGGGCAGGTCGGGGTAGGCGGCCCCGCCACCCAGTACAGCTGCTTGTGCGGCATTCCGGATTCGATCACCAGTCGGCCGGCGATCGCGGCCATGCGATCGGCATAGCCCCCGGATCCGAAAACGCGCGCCGTTGTCGTCCTGGTGCCACAGTTCTCACTCGTTCATGCGACACGGTGTCCCTCGTTCGAGTGATCGCAGGGCGGGGCAATGCGACACTCCGCTCCAATACATCGCATGACGACGATGGCATCGACCGCCGCCGAACACAGTCGAACCTCCGCGCGATCGGCGCCGCGCCCCGACTTGGAGGTCGCGGTGGACGCGACCCTGGAACGGCTGATGCTCGCCGGGTCCGTGCGGTCGGCGTTCCTACCGCCGCACCGCACCGCGATCGAGGCCCGCGCGACCACCGAACCGGAGGCGTGGGTGCGCTGGTGGCGCCGGTTCGAACCGGCCAGGGAACGGCGCGACCTGTCGACCATACGCGGCATGATCCTGGGTCTGATGGCCGGCTACGGCCTCTCCCGGTTGATCGAGGGCATCCCCGAACGCAGCCTCACCCGGCGCGTGTGCGATGTCGTGATCGTGCTGAACCGGTTGAACGGCCAGGACGAACACGACCTCGTCCTCGACCTGGCGGGGCTCGTGTTGCGCCGACTGGAGACGGACGAAGCGCTCGCCGGCAACCCCAATCACTGGGCCTGGGACGCGGCGGAAGACCTGCGCGACCTGTCAGCCGGCCTCGAACAGCTTGCGTTCGGTGCCCGCTGATCCGGTCGTGACGTGTTTCGGCCCCCGACGCAACGGGATCTCCCGCAGCATCAACGCGAGCACGAAGCCGAGGATCGCGATCGGAACGGCCGCCAGGAACACCGCGTCGAGCGCGCCCGCGAATCCGGCCAACGTCGCCTCCCGCTGTTCCGCCGGCAATGCGTCGATCGCTTGCCGGGTGACCCCCATGCCGGTCTCGCCGGCATCGCTGCTCACGGTCCCGTCGGCCAGTTCGTGTGCGAACACCGCACCGAGCACGGCCGCGCCCAGGGCCGAACCGATCGAGCGCGCGAAGGAGTTCAGGCCGGTGGCCACGCCGATGTCCGACTGCTCGACCGAATTCTGCACCGCGAGTGTGGTCACCGGCCCGATCGTGCCGAGTCCGAATCCCAACACCATCAGCCCGATCAGCAGATGCCAGTACGGGCTGTTCGTGCCCAGCAGCGACAACACCACGAGCCCGGCTGCGGCGAGCACGGTGCCGATCAAGGGAAAGCGCTTGTACTTGCCGATCCGCGAGATCAGCCGGCCCGACAACGTCGAGCACACCATCATCGAGAGCATCATGGGCGCGAGCAGCAACCCCGACTCGGTCGGTCCATGACCGCGCACGATCTGCTGGTAGATCGGCAGGAACGTACTCATCCCGAGGGTCAGGCAACCGGTGACCATGGTCAGCGGGCACGCGACCCGCACGATCGTGTTGCGCGAGAGCAGCCGCAAGGGAATCAAGGGGTCGGCCGCACGCCGCTCGACCAATACGAAACCGGCGAGCGTGCCGACCGCCGTCACGGCCAGCACCAGGCTCGGTGCGGAGATCCAGGCGAACTGTGTCCCGCCCCAACTCGTGAACAGGATCAGGGCACTGGTTCCGCAGGTGAGCAGAGCGAGACCGGAGCCATCGAACGGACGCTTGGTGTAGGCCTTGCGCGGCAGTCTGAGCACCACGGACGTGACCATCAGCGCCACCGCACCCAGTGGGATGTTCACGTAGAACACCCATCGCCACGACAGAGCCTCTGTGAAGAAGCCGCCGATCAACGGCCCGCACACGGTCGAGAACGCGACCGTGGACGCGATGAAGCCCTGGTAGCGACCACGCTCGGCGGGCGGCACCAGGTCGCCGATGATGGCCTGCGCGTTGCTCATGAGCCCGCCGGCGCCGAGTCCCTGGACGGCCCGGAAGGCGATCAGCGCGCCCATCGACTGCGCGGTGCCGCACAACATCGAGCCGGCGAGGAACACCACGATGGCGAACTGGAACAGCCGCTTGCGGCCGTGGGCGTCGCCGAGCTTTCCGTACAGCGGGATCGAGACGGCCGTGGCGAGGGTGTACGCGGTGGTTACCCACGCCAGGTGTTCGAGCCCGCCGAGGTCGGCAACTATCGTCGGCATCGCCGTCGAGACGATGGTCGCGTCGAGCGATGCCAGCATGACGCCGAGCATCAACCCGCAGAAGACCAACAAGATCTGGCGGTGCGTCAGAGTAGGTGGGGCGGCGGAGCCCGCCCCCGAATCCTTCACATCGCTAAAAGCTAGGCTTGGTAATGAACCATGTCAATGATCCCCACCGGCCCGGCGTGCGATGTCCTCGGCGCGGCCGCCTACGCGGCACCGCTGCGCAGCTGCGCCACCACGCCGTCCACGCCCTCGCTGCGTAGCCGCTCGACCACGCGCACGCCATCCAGGCGGGTCTTCATGTCCTGCGGGGTCAGACCCCGCTCCAGGCACAGGGCCGCCAGCTTGTACTCGGTGGGCAGGATGCCGGCGGTCAGCCACGCCAGCACCTGAGCTGCCGTCATGTCCAACTGGGTCCAACTCGTCGCCATTGCATGCCGTTGTTCGGGCGTGGTCCGGGGGTCGATCTGCTTGATCACGCGACCGATGTCGAGAACGCGCGTAGCGTCTCGATTGGGTGCCGCCGTGGGGGTCGGCGCCGGGATGACCGCACGCGGCGCCGACTGCGCCTGACGGCGCTGCTGCTGCGGGGGCTGGTGTTGTCGATTGGACCGAGTCGGCGTCTCCGAGCTGCGCCGACGAGGCCGCCGACCGTCGAGAAGGTTGGCCAACATGGCCTGTTCGACGGCATCGAGATCTTCCACCACAGGTAGTCACCCTTCTGGAATCCGCGCCGTGCACAATCCGGTCATTCGCAGAGGAATGCCGCTGTTCGGCGCTCACAATCACACGCCGGGAGGGACGTGGACTGCGATGGTCTTGCCCATGTCGACCTTCGCTCACACACGCGACCGATCATCGAATCGTAGCGATATGACGAATCGTCAACCGTGCGCCCGTGTGCGCGCCGGTCAGTACGCTGAGGCGCGGCGCCGAAAGGGGTGACATGGGAACGGGATACGAGCGATCCTGCTGGTTCACCCTGCCCGCCCAACCGGCCTCGGTCGCTCAGGCCCGACGAGCTCTCGCGGACCATCTGACCTACTGGGGGCTGCCCTACGGGCACGACCTGGGGTACGCCCTCAAGCTGGTCGCCTCCGAGCTGATCACCAACTCCGTCGAACACGCGGCCGTACTGTCACCCGAGGTCTCGGTGACCTGTACGGTGCACGACGGCTGGCTGTGGTTGGGAGTACGCGACCGCCATCCCTATCGCCCGGTCGCCCTGTTGGAAACGGTCGACGACACCTCCGGCCGAGGCTTGCTGATCGTGCGCAACATCGTCACCGAACTCGGCGGCCAAATCCACATCGAGGCACACCCGGACGGCAAGACCCTGTGGGTGATCCTGCCGTGGCCGGTCGCCTGAGCTCCGCGCGCCGTCGTTGCCTTCCCTGCCCTCCCGACACTTCTCGCCTCGCGCCCCGTGACCTCCTCGGTTGAGGGTCGGCGATCTCCACGGCGCGCCGTTGGTCCTTCAGTGACTTCATTTGATCCTGACGGGGCCCAAGCCTCCGGAGCGCCACCGTAGGTCGGCATCAAGGACGAGCGCGCTGGCCACTGTCGTCATCACCCGATCGAGGGAAGATCAACGTCAACCGGTAGTAGCCGCCGCCGTTTTCTCCGCAGCGCGACATAGATACCCGCAGCCTGTACGAGGGCGGAACCAGCGTGCGACGGATCTCGCGGGTCGACGTCCAGGCAGCGACAAAGCCTCGCCGCACCGGCCGGGCAGCTGCGGGTGAGTGCGCGGACCGGAGCGAGGGGTCGCTCGGTTCGCCCGTCGATGCGTACGGCCCAGGGGCGTTCCCATCGTAACCGCAGGCGGACGTTGCGTGCTGACGATCAACGGAACGAGGGAATTACGGCGGCCATATTCGGCACCGGTACCCCGATCCATCGGAAATGGCGCAAACTCCTTGTGGGCGCGAGATGTACAACCTGTTCGACCTCGACCTCGACCTCGACCTCGACCTCGACCTCGACCTCGACCTCGACCACGCACATCGACGGCCGACGCAGGCCGGCGGACCCGCCACGGTCCGCTCGCCCCGACGGCGCATCCTCATCCGGGGAGCGCGAAACCGTACCGGAACCGCCTTGTCTGGTCTCTGGCATCGCACTTATGGAGGCATCCGTACCGTGGTGACGGGCTCTGCGGCCGCTAGGTGAGGACATCAGGGCAACGGGCCGGGCGGGCAGAGGGGTCGGTGACCGCCGACATCGCGGATCACGACAAGGGGTTGCCATCGCGCAAACCCCGCACACGGGAGCCCGATGCGGGACATGATTCTGATAACCGGCGGATTGCCGTACGGTGAACGTCCCTCGGAGCGGTGGCGAATGGGCCGCGTCCACGATTCGAACCGTCGCCCGACCCACGGCCGTGCAGACCAGGGGAGGTACGTACCGCACATGTCGACATCCGCGGAGGCGCTTCCGGAGCCGGCGCAACCGGGCATCCCTCGAAAGCCCACTCCGGGCCCGGCCGGGGACGAACCCTCGCCCGCGCGAGCCCATCCGACCCATCTCGAACCCGAACACCCGCGTCCCGGCGCGGTACTCGGCGCCGCACGACACATCGGCCCCGCCGACCACGTCTCGAGCGACCCACTGCTCGACCCCGCGCCCGCGCGTGCGGCCGACCACGCGGCCATCGAGAATCTACTGCGTTGCCGCATCCGCGAAAGCGGCACGGCGGTCCCGGTGAACGGGCCTTTACGGCTACCGTTGCCCGCGACCGCCAGCACCGTCGTCGCGCCGATCCTGTACCGCTCGGAAACCGGCATGCACCGCTTCGGGCCGATCCGACTGAGCAGCGGTGTCGCACTCGACGCAACGACGCTGGCTGTGCTGCTTGCGATCGAGGCGGCGCACGGGCGGGTCGGCTCAATCACCGCGATCGCCGACATGACCGATCGGGTGATCGACTCGACCCGGCGGATCGCACACCACCTCGCCGAGCGCCGCAAGGCGCCCGAGGACATTCCCGGGACGACGCCGTTCATGTGCACCGAGCAGTCGATCGTGCTCGGCCACCCGATGCATCCATCGCCGGCGTCCCGCCAGGGCATGTACGGACCCTCGTCGCCGCGCTACTCGCCGGAATTACGCGGTTCGTTCCCGCTGCACTGGTTCGCCGTCGATCCCTCCGTCGCGGTCCACGACGGCGATCTGGGGCGTCCCGTACCGGTCGTGCTCGCCGGGCTCGCCGAAGGTGATGTGAGCCTGCCACCGGGCATGGTCGCGCTGCCGGCGCACCCGTGGCAGGCCCGCGACGTGTTGGGCAGGCCCGGCGTCGCCGCCCTCCTGGAGCGTGGCCTGCTCCGCGACCTCGGCCCCGGCGGGCCCGCGTGGTCGGCAACGTCCTCGCTGCGCACTGTGTACCGCACCGGCGCGCCCGTCATGCTCAAGACCTCGCTCGGCGTCGAGATCACCAACTCCCGTCGGGAGAACCACCGCAGCGAACTGCGCCGAGGTCTCGCCGTGCACCGGATGCTCGACGCCGGCCTCAAGCGCGTCATGCACTCAGCCCACCCCGGCTTCGACGTGCTGCGCGATCTTGGTTGGATCGCCGTCGACATCCCCGGTGGTCGCGGCGAGTCGGGGCTCGAACTCGTGGTGCGGGACAACCCATTCGGGCCGCGCGATCGCGTGCACTGCATCGCGGGGCTGGCTGCGCCGCGCCCCGACCTGCCGCGGGGGAGGTCACTGCTCGCCGACGTGCTGTACACGCTCGCCGCGCGCACCGCGACGCCGCTGCGGGAGACCGCCGAATCGTGGTTCCGCCGCTACCTGGACGTACTGGTCGCACCGATCCTGTGGCTGCACGGCGAGTACGGCCTTGGGCTGGAGGCACATCAACAAAACACCCTGGTCGTACTGGACACGGACGGCCGACCGATCGGCGGGCGCTACCGCGGCAATCAGGGCTACTATTTCTCGGCCGAACGCGGTGCGCGGTTGGCCCGTTGGCTCCCCGGCGCGGGTCGGGACCTGGGCACGTGGTGCTCCGACCACGTGATCGACGAACGGCTCGGCTACTACCTCGCGATCAACAACGTACTCGGCCTTGTCGGCGCGATGGGTGCGCAAGGGCTGGCCGACGAAAAGGCGTTGATCGCGATCTTCCGCGACCGGCTTGTCCGCACGCGCGCGGATCACCCCGCCGGGCGCCCGCTCATGGACCGCCTCCTCGACGGTGCCACACTGCGGTGCAAGGCCAATCTGCTTACCCGTGTCGCGGGTATCGACGAACTCGAAGTTCCGTTGGAGACCCAGTCCGTCTACGTCGATATCCCCAACCCGATCGCGGACGTGCGCGGCTGAGCGGTTCTCGTACCACCACAGAGGAGACGGCACGGTGCGCGCGAACGTCACGGTCCTGGCGCTGCACCGGTACGAAGGTGAACCTCTGGAGTACGAGGACGCGGTCTGGATCGGGGACGGGGCCGGGCGGGGGTTCCTGCCGCCGGCCGGACCCGCGTGCAGGCGCGTCCGAGTGGACCGGCCGGGCGCGCTACGGGTTGCTCTGGCGGACGGCGCCGCGGAGAGCCTGCTTGCCCGACGCTGGGCCGAACTCCTGGTGCGGGCATGCGGCGCGGCGCCCACTCCGCTGCTGTGCGCAGGGACGGGCTTCGCCGACGTGCTGGCTCGTGCGGCGGGCCGATGGCCCGAGCTGACCAAGCGCTACCTGGTCGAGCGGGATCGACGCGGCATGCCCGTACAGCCTTACGAGCTGCGTAAGTTGGAGCGTGGGGCACATGCTTCCGCGGTGCTCGCCGCGCATATCGCGCCGCATCCGTGGCTGTCCGGACGGGGCCAATGGGCGGCCGCAGTGCTCGGTGACGCCTATCTCTTCCAGGTCCGCGGCGACCGACTCTGGCGGGTGTTTCCCACCTCACGACGGTCCGATGTCGCGACCAGCAACGGCGCGGACCCCGCCGCGGTGGCACGGCGGGTGCGGTGCGCGCGCGGTACCTGGACCGACCGTGATCTGCTGTACGTCGCCAACGACACGGCCGGCGCGTGGTTTCTGCGCACCGCGCTGGCAGGTGGGCGGCCTTGGGAGGAACTGCGCGAGCCTGCGGCGGGAAGCCCCCGCGAACTCGCCCGGTGGGCAGCCGCGCGACGGCGGGCGGGCATACTCGACAAGGGGGACCTCACGCTCGTGTGTATCGACCCTATGATCGGCCCGGCACGGACGCCTGGCGACCGGGGCGGGGGCCAGACCCTCACGCGAAACCATCCGCATACGTCCTCATTGCCGGCGGTCGGCCATTGAGCGGTCCGCAAACACCGCGACTCGATGGCTGAAGCGATCGATCGATCGCCTTCACCTCTCGTGACTGCGGCTGTGACCGTGACCGGCGCGGACGGCCTGACCGCCGCAGCGCGCCATACCGGTCCGCGGGATTGCGGGATGCCGTCGCAGAACAGCCGCGCCGCCTGCGACTACATGCGGTGCGGACCTTGTGGGCCTGCACCGAAGCGTCAAGCCGCGGGGGTGCGGCCGGGGTTGCCGAGAGGGTGGGATCAGCCGCCGACGGTCCCACTCCTTCAGGTCTTGTCGACGGCGATCAGCAAGTGCCCTGGTCCTCCCACACGCCCCACTGACCGGTCGTGCCCGGTGCCTCGCCCCGCGTCCACCATTTGGCACGCCACGTGTGGTTAGTCCACACGACGGTGTCGCCGTTCGTATACGTCATCGACTCGGTCCACGGCTTGGCCGCCGCGCACTTGGTGTGTAGCGGGACGTTCATCTCCTTGATCCACTGGTTGCGCCGGAAGTCGCGGGCCTTGATCGTCACCCGGTCGTTCGTGACCTCGACCTGGAGCCCGCTGTTCTCCAACCCGCTCAGCGCGCTCTCGCCGCCCGAACCGTTGTCGGTCCACTGGGTCTGAACCGCACCCGTGTCGACGACGGTGAAGCCCTCGAGGTTGCCGGTCCCGGGCACGACCTTGCGCACGGCCCAGTCGGACAGGTTCAAATCCCAGTGCGTGTGCGAGGTGAACAGCACGGCGTCCTTGTGGGCGCCCAGGATGTTCATGATTCGGTCGGCTTGGAGGTAGTCAGACTTGTAGAGATTGTTGCGCGTGCCCGAGACCGTTTCCGGCAAGACGTGATGCGAGAACACGAACGTCGGCTTGCCCTGCGACTCCCAGTAGTTCACCCGCTGCTCGAGCCAGGTCAGTTGCTCCTCGCTGAACCACACCTCGTCCCACTTGGTGGGGTCGCTGTACTTCATGTACTTCTCGGTGCCGAGAGAACGTGTTCGCCGGGTGCGGACGTGTGTTCAGGACCTGCTTCACCTGGTCGTACTCGGACTTGTAGCCGCGCGGGGTGATGTCGCCGTTGACGACGAGCGCGCCGCTGTTCGGGTTGGTCACCTTCATCTGGTCGAGCGCGCGGCCGAAGTCCGTGAGGTCGCCTTGCACGTCACTGACGACATTGAAGGACACCTTGGCAGGCGCGGTGGCGGGGCCCGCGCTCACGGGGCCGGAGGAGTGAGGAGCGGCAGGGCGGCTCTCGGCGTAGGCGGCGCCTGCGCCTGCCGTGAGGGCGAGCGCGGCGCACACGGCTGCGACGCGCCGATGTTTGTGAAAGCTGGTCATGGCGATCCTGGGGACGGAGGGGGATTGCGGGGACCCACCCATCACACCGGTTGGCCCCGACCGCCCGGCGGCCCGCAATGATCATGAAGGTGTCGAACGGCTGAAGGTCCTCACGAATCCGGCAAAGCGAGTCCCAAGTCGTCCACAAGGGCCGAGTTGTCCACAGATGGCATCCACCCACACCGCACCGCGGGCCGTGCAGACCAGGATCCGGGGATGGAAGAGGCCGTACGAGTCTTGCGGGGGTTGGCATGGCAGCACGACGGGGTCGTAATGCGGGAACAGGCGCTGTCCGCCGGAGTGTCCGGGCGGATGTGGCGCAGGCTCGTGAACGATGGGAGGGTGCGCGAACTCGCGCGCGGCGTTGGGCTCGTCGATGCCGATCGATGTGCGCTCTCCTCGCGCGGGCTGTTGCGCGCCGGACTTGCGGCCTATGGAGAGCGAGCCGTGGCCGTATTGCACAGTGCGGCCCACGTGCACGGGATGCGTGGCGTGCCGCGCGTGGAATCCGTGCACATCGCGATGCCCGATACCGCGTCGCGTCGTGGGGGGCCCGGCATCGTGGCCCATCGGCGACGGTTGCGGGCGGACGAGATCGTGATGGTGGACGGCTTTCCGGTGACGACGCCGGTGCGCACACTCGCCGATCTGGTGCCCAGGCTCCCACCCGAGGACGGACTGGCGGTCCTCGATTCGGCGCTGCATCTGGGCCTGGTCGAGGCGGCACAGTTGGAGGCGGTCGAGCGGGCGGCGGCGGGCCGGCCCGGGGTGCGGCAGGTGCGGCCGTTACTGGAGATCGCGGACGCGCGGGCCGAAAGCCCGTTGGAGTCGCGGGTGCGGCTCGACTGCGTTCGGGGCGGGGCCGCGCCGGACGAGCTGCAGCACGAGGTCGCACTGCCCGGCGGCGACCGGGCCCGCGTGGATCTCGCGTGGCTGACCGGGTTACGGCCGATCTTCGCGGAGGCGGACGGAGCAGACGTGCACTCGCGGCCCGACGCGCTGTTTCGCGACCGGTCCCGGGCCAACGAGCTGGCCCTCGTGGGCGCGCTCGTCCTGCGCTTCACCTGGCACGACACGCTCCGCCGGGGGAGGATCGCGGGGCTCGTGCGGCGGGCGTTCCAGTCGTGAGTCCCGCGACCGTGCCGACGCACTCAAAGGCGGCCCGACTATCCGGTGACGCGGACGCTCTCCAGCGCCAACAGGCGTTGCTTGCGTGGCAATCCGCCTGCGTAGCCGGTCAATGCGCCGTCGGCGCCGATCACCCGGTGACACGGGATGATGATGCTGATCGGGTTGCGACCGTTGGCGAGTCCGACCGCACGGGACGCCGTCGGCTGCCCGAGGAACCTCGTGGCCAGCGCACCGTAGGACATCGTGTGTCCGAACGGGATGGTGGTCAGGGCGGACCAGACCTTGAGCTGGAAGGCCGTGCCCGCCGGCGCCAACGGCAGGTCGAACTCGCGCAGTTCGCCGGCGAAGTAAGCGCTCAACTGCGCCTTCGCCTGAGTGAACGCACCGGGATCGGATACCCAGTCCGCGCCCGGCGTGGCCGCCATGTAGAGGGCGGTGAGCGACTGCCCGTCACCGATCATGAGCAATTCGCCGACCGGGGAGTCCATCCTCGCGTACCGGCGGGGGCCGTCGAGGGGGGCGTTGAACGCCGTGGGGGGCACGTTCGGGTCGGGCGTTTCGACGGTCTCGAACAGGGCGTCCTGGTTCATGCGACTTCCTTCACCGAGACGATGGATGCTGAGGACAGGCTTGCCCACAGGTGGTGCAACGCGTATGAGCGCCAAGGGGACCACGACTGCGCGGCCGAGACGGGGAGTCCCCAGCGCGCGAGTGCGTGCTTGACGCCGAGATCGGTCGGTAGGAACACGTCCGGATCGCCGAGTGCCCGCAGTCGAATGTACGACGCCGTCCAGGGTCCGATACCCGGAAGGGCCAAAAGTCCCGCCTCCGCCGCCCGACGGTCCACGCCCGGGTCGAGGCGCACCGCCCCGGACGCGAGCGCCCCGGTGAGTGCGAAGATCGCCTTCTTGCGCGCCTTGGGCATCGGTAGATCCGCCGGATCCGCGTCCGCCAACGCGGCCGCAGTCGGGAACGCGTGGGTGAGTCCGCCCTGCGGCGCGGCAAGCGGCTTGCCGTACAGGGAGGTCAGCCGACCTGCGACGGTGCGGGCGCCCGCGACCGAGACCTGCTGGCCGAGCACGGCTCGAACGGCGAGTTCGTCGGGGTCCACATGGCCCGGTGAACGCAGGCCGGGTGTGACGCGGACCAGTGCGCCCAGCCCGCCGTCGCCGAGCTCGGCGCCCCCGAGCGCCTCGTCCACGGCGAGCGGATCCGCGTCCAGGTCGAGCAAGCGCCGGCAGCGCTGGACGGCGGCGCCCAAGTCGCGCAGGTCGGTGAGGACAAGGCGGCACCACACCCACGAAGGGCCGGGCGAGAGCTCGACCACACCGGTGCCGTGTGGGAGCGACAGCACCCGACGGTAGGCGCCGTCCACGTACTCCTCCACGCCCGGCACCGCCCGCAGCCCCAGAAAGTCCAGCGCGTGCCCGAGTGCGATCGGCTCCCGGTAGGGCAGCCGCAGACGGATCTCGCCCGGTTCGACGGCCCGGGCGCCGGCCCGCCCACGCACCTCCGTGGGGGTGCGGCCGAACACCTCGCGGACGGTGTCGTTGAACTGCCGCACGCTTGCGAATCCAGCTGCGAACGCGACCTGCGCGATCTGCAGATCGGAGGTCTCCAGTAGGACCCTGGCCGTCTGCGCCCGCCGGGCGCGGGCGAGCGCCAGAGGGCCCGCGCCGACCTCGGCCATCAGCAGGCGGTTCAACTGGCGATCGCTGTACCCGAGCCGACCCGCGAGACCGCCGACGCCTTCGCGATCCACGACCCCGTCCGCGATCAGGCGCATGGCCCGCCCGACCACGTCGGCGCGGGCGTCCCACTCCGGCGAGCCCGGCGAGGTGTCCGGGCGGCAGCGTTTGCACGCCCGGAACCCCGCCGCCTGCGCGGCCGCCGCAGACGGGTAGAACCGCGCGTTCTCCCGCTTCGGCTTGACCGCCGGGCAACTCGGCCGGCAGTAGATGTCGGTGCTCGTGACCGCCATGTAGAACCAGCCATCGAACCGACCGTCCCGGCTGCTGCACGCTCGGTAGCACTGCTCGTCGTCCATCACGTCGACAAGTGTCACCCGTTCCCGTGGGAGTGGCCGGCGGAAATCGGACAGCACCGTGGCGCCGTCGTGGGGTCGTGAGCCGTGTCTACAACCCCCGAATCAGCCCGTTGCGGAAGAGGTCGACGAAGATGGCATGGTCGGCGCGGGCCCGTGCTCCGTACGTGTGCGCGAAGTCCACGAGTGAGGCCGTGAAGCCCTCCTCATCCCGCTCGATCGCCTCCAGGATCGCGTCCTCGGTCGAGAACGGAACCAGCGTGTGACCGCTTTCCTCGTCCGCGGCCGCGTGCATCGTCGCGGTGGCGCGGCCCAGGTATTCCACGACCTCCGCGATCGTGTCCACCTCGTTCAGGTCCGACCAGTCCAGGTCGTTCGCGTAGGGCGACACCTCGGCGACCAGCTGCCCGACCCCGTTGATGTCGGTGTAGCCGAGCCACGGGTCCGCGTGCGCCTGCAAGGCGCGCTGCGAGATGACGGTGCGATGACCTTCGTGTTCGAAGTAGGACCGCACCTGGGGATCGGTGACGTGGTGGCTCACCGACGGTGTTTGGCCCTGCTTCATGTACAGGATCACGTCGTTCTCCAGCGCCTCCGTGTTCCCCTCGATCAGCAGGTTGTACGAGGGCAGACCGGCGCTGCCGATGCCGACCCCGCGCCGACCCACGATGTCCTTGATGTCGTAGGTGTCCGGCCGCTGTCGGCTGGCGGGAGGCAACGTGTCGAGGTAACGCCGGAAGGCCTCCAGCACCGTTGCCTTGACGTCGTCCGACAACTCGAACGCGCCGCCGGACAGGGCGAAACGCCGTTCGTGGTCGACCACGACCGTCTGCGAGCGGAGCAATTCGATACGGGTCTGCAACCGGGCCTGCCGCAGCACCTCGAGCAGCGGCCCCTTGGTCGTCGCCAGTGTCAGTGCGGCATCCTGCGGCGTGGTCTTGTCGGTCAGCAGCCGGAGTTGGTCCAGGTAGGCCGCACCGTAACCGGTGACCAGGGCTGCGATCGTGTCGTCGCTGAGGGCTTTGCCGTGCCCGATCAGCGCGAGGCTCGCCGCGAAGCGCTTGACGTCCCACGTCCAGGGACCGACGTATGCCTCGTCGAAGTCGTTGACGTTGAACACGAGCTTGCCGTCCGCGTTCATGTATGTACCGAAGTTCTCCGCGTGCAGGTCGCCGTGGATCCATACCCGCGAGGTGCGCTCGTCCAGGAAGAGATCCTCACGGCCGTCGAGGTCGGCGTAGAACAGGCAGGCCGTGCCTCGGTAGAACGCGAACGCCGAGGATGCCATCTTGCGGAACTTCACCCGGAACGCGGCAGGGTCGCCGTCGATCAGTGCACCGAAGGCCCGTTCGAAGACTTCCAGGATGTGCCGGGCACGATCCTCGGGGTCCGCCGGGCCGTACTGCGTGTAGCCGCCCTCGAACCCCACGCCGCCCAGACCGATCCCTATGCCCTCGGCCATTGCGACCGCCTCCCTCGAAGTCTCCGCGGGGCCGGCAGGGCCCCGCCTCAGGATCCCAGACGGGGGAGCTGGGACGGCATCGAGCCCCCGGAGCGTGAGGGGGGAGTCAGAGGCGCCCGGGGGCTCGACATCCGGCGCCTGCCCGGCCGACGGCCAGTCATGCCCGGCAGGCACCGACGATGCTCAGGACCCTGACCTGCTTTCGGGAATCGACCTGGTGGGAACGCCCGATGGGGGGATGAATCCGGTTCCGTTCTCCGACCACGCCCCTCCCGGAATCGCCGTGGAGGGCGCGGTTGTCGGCGGCGGGATTTCGTTCTTCTGCTGGTGAAACGGGGACTGGTACTTGATGGCGGGCGGGGTGTTCGCCGCCATTTTGTTGGCGTCCGCTGACACCCACACCTGCCAGACCGGGGCGAGCGCGATCGAGCGCAGCCAGTCCATCGACAGGAGCGGCGTATCGCGGCCGATGTCCCCCTTTTCTTCGCGGGAGGCAATCTCGTCGACCGTGATGACGACACCGTCGTGACGCACGATCCGAACGGACCACTCCTTGGGTCCTCTTCCCGAAGGGCCGGCCTTGCCGTCGGCACGGTTCTCCGGCGTGTCCGGCGCCGCGGGGTAGACCCAGTCCCGCCGCTCCACCATCCGACTGCCGTCCGGAGTCCTGTAGTCCAGGCACTCGGCGTTGGTGCTGCCTTGCGAGTGCAGACACCCCACGTCGTCAGCCCTTTCGGCGGTCTGCTGCACCGACACCGAGATCAGACTGGGTCCGGTGGAGTCCTCCAGGACCAACGACACCGTGGCGCCGGCGCTGTACACGTTTGCGGTCGTCATATCGGTGTTGTCAGCCCCGGTGATCTGAGTGCGTGCCACGCCCGCCGGCAACAGCGGCAGAAGCGAATGCAGCAGCAGCGGCGGCAGCACGGGCGTCATCCCCGACGGAACGGACAGCGTCGGCCGAGACTTGGGCAGCCCCGGGGTGGCGGGTGACACGGGCGCCTCCGCCGTCGGACTCGCCGGCCCCGCCACCTGTCCGGGGCCGCCGTCGGTTCGGTCCGAGACGACGAGCAGGGCTGTTCCCGCCACGGCCAGCACCGCCGCAGTCGACACGCCCACCTGGACGCGTCGTACCAGCTTCATTCGTCTACCTCGGGCGACACCGCCCAAGACCAATCCCGCCGGGGGGACCAACCCCGACGCCGACGCCCGCATCGCGGCCGCCAGTTCCTTTTCGTCAGACCCCATAGACCTACTGTCTCCTCGCCATCCGTGCCATCCGTGTGAACGCAGGTCGTACTGCTCACCAGCCGTACGGCCGTACCGGCGGTGTACTCAGTGACTCCTCATGCGGCGGAGAGCCAGCCGGACTCGCTTCCGAGCACGCCCCGCAACTTCTCCAGCGCCCGCATCGACCTGCTCCGCACGGCCCCCTCGGACACGCCCATCTGTCGCGCCGTTTGCTCGACGCTCAGGTCCTCCCAGTACCGCAGGACCAGCACCGCCCGGTCCTTGGGCGGCAGTTCAGCCAGACTCTTCAGGAGCGTCAACCGCAGCGCCTGGTCCTCCTCGGGCCCGGAGCCCTCCGGCAAATCGGCGTAGGGCTGCTCGGTGCTGCTCAGCCTGCGTCGGTGGGACAGATAGGTGCGCGTCAGCACGGTGCGCGCGTACGCCTCCGGGCTGTCCGCCCGACTGACCCGCTTCCAGGCCCGGTACAACTTGCCCAGCGTCGTCTGCACGAGGTCCTCGGCGAGATGCCAATCGCCACACAGGAGCCACGCCGTCCGGAACAGCCGACCGCTGCACGCGTTGGCGAACTCCAGGAAATCGGCCGGCTCAGCGTCGAAGCCCGCCATAGACCCTCCTCGTCCCTACGCGCCCTCGCGCGTACCCATCCCATAGACGCGGCAGACCCCCCGACACGTCACAACTTCCGGCCGAGAATACGTATGTGCAGCTCATGGTCCATTCGAGGGGTTCACCAAGGGATCCGCGCGCCGGCCCGTAGCCTGGGCCGGGATCGATCACCATCGATCCCGCAGCCCCCACCACCCGGAACCCGGCACGGGGGATACGAAACAAGCCAGGGGAGTCGACGTGACGTCGGTTGACAACGATGTGGACCGTTTCAGCGCGAAGACCCGCGACTGGGTGGACGAGGCAATCCGCAAGGTGAGCGCCGACGCCAACCGTTCCGCCGACACACACCTGCTCGCCTACCCGCTGCCCACGGAGTGGGGTATCGACCTCTACCTCAAGGACGAGTCGACCCATCCCACCGGCTCGCTCAAACACCGCCTGGCACGCTCGCTCTTCCTGTACGCCCTGTGCAACGGGTGGATCGAGGAGGGCACCACCGTGATCGAGGCGTCCTCGGGTTCGACGGCCGTCTCGGAGGCGTACTTCGCCAACCAGATCGGCTTGCCCTTCGTCGCGGTCATGCCCGCCATCACCAGCCCCGAGAAGATCGAGCTGATCGAGTTCCACGGCGGTCGATGTCACCTGGTTCAGGACGCCGCCACGGTGTACGAGGTCTCGCGTGACCTCGCGACGGAGACCGGCGGGCACTTCATGGACCAGTTCACCTACGCCGAGCGTGCCACCGACTGGCGGGGCAACAACAACATCGCCGAGTCGGTGTTCGAGCAGATGTCGCAGGAGCGGCATCCCATCCCCGAGTGGATTGTTGTCGGAGCCGGTACCGGTGGTACGAGCGCGACCATGGGCCGCTACGTCCGTTACCGCCGACACCACTCCAAGATCTGCGTCGTGGACCCCGAGAACTCCGCTTTCTTCGACGGATGGCGCACGCACGATCCGGCGTACGCCGAGGCGTGTTCGTCGCGGATCGAGGGCATCGGCCGACCTCGGGTCGAGGCCAGCTTCATGCCGAACATCGTCGACCGGATGATCAAGGTCTCCGATGCCGCGTCGGTCGCCGCGATGCGTGACCTGCACCGGCGCACCGGACACAAGGCCGGCGGCTCGACCGGCACCAACCTGTGGGGTGCCCTGCGCCTGGTGGCCGAGATGCGCGCCGCAGGTCGGACCGGCTCGGTGGTGACGCTGCTGTGCGATGGCGGCGAGCGCTACGCGCATTCGTATTACTCGGACGAGTGGCTCGCGCGACAGAGCCTGGATCTCGGCGCGTACGAAGACACGTTGCGACACTTCCATGCGACGAGCGAATGGCGCTGATCGAGCGGCCTTAGGCTGGGTGCCGCAGGTCAACGAGGAGGAGCACAGGATGAGTGGGGCGGGAAACGTCGTCTTCGACAAGCGTGAGCAGTTGGAGAAGATCCAGAGCGGGCTGCTACCGGGCGAGCAGATCATCGCGGTCTACGACGCCAAGGGCGTCGGTACCGGGTTCATCGGTCTGACCGACCGGCGCGCGATCATCCAGGACAACAGTTTCGTCGGCAAGAAGATCGCGATCACCTCCTTGCCCTATTCGAAGATCAGCAGCGTGAGCATGGTCTCCAACAAGAGCTTCACCGGCTCGTACCTGAGTTCCAGCGAAATAGCGATCCACGTCGGCACGCAGACTTACAGCGTGGAGTTCCGCAGCGACGACAAGGGCCGTCACGTCCACGACGTGATCCTGCACTACATCATCATGCGCTGAGCGGGCGGATCGAAGCGTTCGGGCATCGATTCGGTGCTCCCGTGCTCCCATCCTCACCGAGTGGCCGGGGCGAGTCCGCGCAGCGGCAGTCCCGCCGCGCGGTAGATCGCGTCCATGACGCGCAGCGTCGGCACCGCGTCGACCGCGGGCGTCAGCGTTGGCTCGCCGAGGCGGATCGCGTCCGCGAACGCCTGCAACTGCAGGCGGTACGTCGGCGTCCTCGCCGCCTCGCCCAGGTGTTCGCGCCGCTTGAGCTTGCCCGTGTGCACGGTGAACCGATGTGGCAGGTGCGGCATCAAATAATTCAGCACGCGCATCTCGCCCCGGGTGCCCACGACGTGTGCGTGCATGTCCAGCACCCGTCGAGACAACATCGACGCGTGCACGGTGCCCGCCGCACCGCCCGGTAGCCGCAGACGGGCGGACATCGCGCGATCCACCCGCCGGTCCTTGCGAATCGTCAGCGCGTGCGCGTCCAGCACCTCGATTGGGCTGGTTTCCTCGTCGCCCGCGAGCAGCCGCATCAGGTGTACGGCGTAGCAGCCACCATCCATCAGCGACCCGCCCGCGAGGTCGTAGCGGTAGCGGATGTCGCCGAGCAGCGGCAACGGGAAGCACATCGACGTGGTGATGCGGCGGATCTCGCCCAACTCGCCGTCGTCCAGGATCTCGCGCATGCGGCCCGCGAGTGGGTGATACCGGTAGTGGAACGCTTCCATCGCGATCAGGCCGGCGCGCGCCGCGGCGTTCGCGATCTCCTGCGCCTGGGCCTGGTTGGCCGCCATCGGCTTCTCGCACAACACGTGCTTGCCGGCTTCCAGCGCCCGGATCGTCCAGTGCGCGTGCAGCCCGTTGGGTAGCGGGATGTACACCGCGTCCAACTCCGGATCCTCGATCAGGGCGGCGTAGTCCGCGTGCACGCGCGGGATGCCCTGGCGCCGAGCGAAGGCGTCCGCACGGGCCGCGTCGCGGGCGGCGATCGCGGCGACCTGTACCTCGGGAATCAGCCGTGCGGGCTTGACCAGGGCGGCCGGCGCGATGCGAGCCGCGCCCAATACGCCGATCCGGATCCGCTTCATGGCGTCATCCCCCTCGTCGCCATCCCACCCGACGCGCTCGTATTCCGAGCGCCTGCTCCGGGCCACTTGCCGGACCCACTCGCTGGGTTGTGCCGGACTCGCTGCCCCGCATGTTAGGGGCGCACGCGTGTGTGTGGGGGAGATCGCTCGGAGGAATCCGCGGGCGACGGGTCGGCCCGTGTGTGGCGGGTACCCGCACGGACGAGTCGGGGCCTAGACTAGACTTGTCTTGACATCAAGATATCTGCGGGGCGCAGACCCCGGCATCCCTGGTTAGGGTCACCTTGCTTGGCGTACGTCGAGTGGGTGTCGGCAGGATGCGGGAGAAACGCACAAGATCAAGGGAGACCGTCGTGTCCGCGAACAGCTTCGACGCTCGCTCCACCCTGAACGTGGGTGACGAGTCGTACGAAATCTTCCGGCTGGACAAGGTGGAGGGCAGCAAGCGCCTCCCCTACAGCCTGAAGGTCCTGCTGGAGAACCTGCTCCGCACGGAGGACGGCGCGAACATCACCGCCGATCACATCCGTGCCCTGGGCGGCTGGGACGCGAAGGCCGAGCCGAGCGAAGAGATCCAGTTCACGCCGGCGCGCGTGATCATGCAGGACTTCACCGGCGTGCCGTGTGTCGTGGACCTCGCCACGATGCGCGAGGCCGTGAAGGCCCTCGGTGGCGACGCCTCCCGGATCAACCCGCTCGCGCCCGCCGAGATGGTCATCGACCACTCGGTCATCGCCGACGTGTTCAACCGTCCGGACGCGTTCGAGATCAACACGGACATCGAGTACGGCCGCAACAAGGAGCGCTACCAGTTCCTGCGCTGGGGCCAGACCGCGTTCGACGAGTTCAAGGTCGTACCGCCCGGCACCGGCATCGTGCACCAGGTCAACATCGAGCACCTGGCCCGCACCATCATGGTGCGCAACGGGCAGGCGTACCCCGACACCTGTGTCGGCACCGACTCGCACACCACGATGGTCAACGGCCTGGGCGTGCTCGGCTGGGGCGTCGGCGGTATCGAGGCCGAGGCCGCGATGCTCGGCCAGCCGGTCAGCATGCTGATCCCGCGCGTGGTCGGCTTCAAGCTCTCCGGTAAGGCGCAGCCGGGCGTCACCGCCACCGACGTCGTGCTGACCATCACCGACATGCTGCGCAAGCACGGCGTGGTGGGCAAGTTCGTCGAGTTCTACGGCGAGGGCGTCGGTGCGGTGCCGCTGGCCAACCGCGCCACCATTGGCAACATGTCGCCGGAGTTCGGCTCGACCTGCGCGATCTTCCCGATCGACGCCGAGACGATCACCTACCTGCGACTGACCGGCCGGGACGAGAAGCAGCTCGCGCTGGTCGAGGCGTACGCGAAGGCTCAGGGCCTGTGGCACGACCCGAGCCACGAGCCGGAGTACTCGGAGTACATCGAGCTCGACGTCTCCACCGTGGTGCCCTCGATCTCCGGCCCCAAGCGCCCGCAGGACCGGGTCGTGCTGGCCGAGGCCAAGTCCCGCTTCCGCGACGCGCTGGCGGACTACGTCACCAACGGCGACGAGTCCGGCAAGGAGTCCTTCCCGGCCTCGGACGCGCCGACCGGCTCGAACGGTCGCGTGCACAACCCGACGAAGGTGGTCGGCGAGGACGGCGTCGAGTACGAGATCGACCACGGCGCGGTCGTGATCGCCTCGATCACCTCGTGCACCAACACCTCGAACCCCTCGGTCATGCTCGGCGCCGCGCTGCTCGCGAAGAAGGCCGTCGAGAAGGGCCTCAACCGCAAGCCGTGGGTCAAGACCACGCTCGCGCCCGGGTCCAAGGTCGTCATGGACTACTACGAGAAGGCGGGCCTGATCCCGTACCTGGAGAAGGTCGGCTTCTCGCTGGTCGGCTACGGGTGCGTGACCTGCATCGGCAACTCCGGTCCGCTGCCGGAGGAGGTCTCCAAGGCGGTCAACGACGCCGACCTCGCGGTCGTTTCGGTGCTCTCGGGCAACCGCAACTTCGAGGGTCGGATCAACCCCGACGTCAAGATGAACTACCTGGCCTCGCCGCCGCTGGTGATCGCGTACGCGCTCGCGGGGTCGATGGACATCGACATCACTACCGAGCCGCTGGGTCTGGACCCCGAGGGCAAGCCGGTCTACCTCGCGGACATCTGGCCGAGTGACGAGGAGATCGCCGAAGTGGTGGCCTCCTCGATCGACCAGGACATGTTCATCGGCCGCTACGCCGACGTCTTCGCGGGCGACTCGCGCTGGCAGTCGCTGGAGATCCCCACGGGCGCCACGTTCGAGTGGGACCCGCAGTCGACCTACGTGCGCAAGCCTCCGTACTTCGAGGGCATGCAGATGCAGCCTGCGCAGGTCGTGGACATCGCGGGCGCGCGCGTGCTGGCCAAGCTCGGGGACTCGGTCACCACCGACCACATCTCGCCGGCAGGTTCGATCAAGGGCGACAGCCCCGCGGGCAAGTACCTGGCCGAGAACGGTGTCGAGCGCAAGGACTTCAACTCGTACGGCTCGCGCCGAGGCAACCACGAGGTGATGATCCGCGGCACGTTCGCGAACATCCGCCTGCGCAACCAGATCGCGCCGGGCACCGAGGGCGGCTTCACGCGTGACTTCACGCAGGCCGACGCCCCGGTGTCGACGATCTACGACGCGTCGGTGAACTACCAGGCCGCCGGCATCCCGCTGGTGGTGCTGGCGGGCAAGGAGTACGGCTCGGGCTCGTCGCGCGACTGGGCCGCCAAGGGCACCTCGCTGCTGGGCGTGCGCGCGGTGATCGCCGAGTCGTACGAGCGCATCCACCGCTCGAACCTGATCGGTATGGGCGTCATCCCGCTGCAGTTCCCCGCCGGCCAGAGCGCTGCCACTCTCGGCCTCACCGGCGAGGAGACCTTCGCGTTCGAGGGCATCACCGCGCTGAACGAGGGCCGCACCCCCAAGACCGTCAAGGTCACCACGGACACCGGCGTCGAGTTCGACGCGGTCGTGCGCATCGACACCCCCGGCGAGGCGGACTACTACCGCAACGGCGGCATCATGCAGTACGTGCTGCGTTCGCTGGTGAACAAGGGCTGAGCGCCGCACCGCGACGGTAGGTCGCACGGCATCGACGCATCGGGTCAGGCCCCTTCGGGGCCCGGCCCGGTGTTTTTTGGTGCGTCGTCACGGGCTCGATCAGTGACATCGACGTCCGTGGGCGGTGTGCCTGCGCTCGCGAGCGCAACTCCCGCGCCTGCGGGCGCCGGCGCCGGGTGTGGGCAGCCGGGGGAGGGGGATAGGCATTGGCGCGGCCGGTCGGTTTCCCGACCGGCCGCGGAGTCAGTTTTACGCTCGGCCCATGTGGGCGACAGGGTTAGCGCGCCGGTTCACTCAAAAGGGGGAATGCGCGGATGGCGCCGACCACCTCGCCGGCGCCGTACACGGGTGCCTGGGCGAACGGGGCGAGGCGCTGTTCGTCCGCGCCCATGCGCCGCAGCAGCGCCGCCATGGCGACGATGTGGGCCCGTGTCGCCCCGTCTGCGATCTTGACCGCGGCGCCCCGCCCGTCCGGCAGGCCCACCGCGTACACCGCCTCCGCACCATCCTTGGCGAGCAGGCCCGGGATCGCCCGCATCAGCCCCGTCACGTCGCGACCGGTGCCCGCGACCCACTCCGGGTGCCGGCGCATCGCGTCCGCGATCCGTCGCTCGCCAGTGCCCTCGGCGGCCCCCGCGAAGCGGCCGTAGGACCGGGCCAGGCCGGCGAGCGAGATGGCGAACAGCGGCGCCCCGCACCCGTCCACGCCGACCGCCGCGACCGGCTCGCCGGCGATGTCCTCGACCACCTGGCGGACGGCCCGTTGCAACGGGTGCTCCGGTGCCAGGTAATCCTCGGTCGACCAGCCGTTGTACACGCAGGTGAGCAGCATCGCGGCGTGCTTGCCTGAGCAGTTCATCGCGATCCGCTCGGGGCCCTTGCCGGCCGCCAGCCACGCGTCGCGCTGCGCCGGGCCCAGGGGCAGGTCCGGTACGCAGCGCAGCGCGCCCTCCGGCAACCCCGCGCGGGCCAGGATCCGTCGGGCCCCCTCCAGGTGGAATGTCTCGCCGGAGTGGCTGGCACAGGCGAGCGCGAGCAACTCGCCGTCCAGGTCCAGCCCGTTGCGCACCATCGCCAGTCCCTGGAACGGCTTGTTGGCCGAGCGCGGGAACATCGGCGCGTCCACCGCCCCGTGTCCTTCGGTCACCGAGCCGTCGGTGCCGGTGAGGACGGCCGTGCCGTGGTGGATCGATTCCAGGAAGCCGTTCCGCCACACGCCGACCAGCGGTATGTGGGCGAATGCGGCCTCGTCGCCGGCGCGGTCGGCCTGGATCACGGGTCCTCCTGGGGTGGTGCGGGAGTCGAACGGGGTGGAGCGAAAGGGTGGAGCGGGGGTGGGGGCGGGCACGGGTGCGGCGACGCGAGAGTCGAACGCGAGTGCGGGTCGTCCCCCTCCATGATCCACGTGTGCATTCTTGGTCGGCCACCGCGCATAATCGAACATATGTACGGCAATGGCGATCGCGACACCCCGGCTTGGGAGCAGCCGGGCCGCTTCACGCACGCCACGGCCGGGAACGAGGCCGAATCCAAGCCCCGAGGCAGGGACGGAATCGCGCCGACGGGATGGCCGAGAGGCGTTCGGCCACCCGGTGTGGCGGGCTGGGAGGACACGGCCGTCGCCTGGCTGTTCGACCTGTGCCCACCGGGCTATCGAAGTCATGACGTACTGCGCAAATACCCGTTGATCCTGGCCCGGATGGCCCGCCAGCACGTGGCTGCCGCGCTCGCCGCAGCCCGACACGGCTACGGCACGGCGCGCGTCGAGCTTGCCGAGCGGGTGCCCGTGCAGGCGGTGGAGGCGGCGCTGCGCATGTACGAGTACGAGGGCTCGCGCGCCGCGGCCACCGAGCGTGCGGTCCGGCTGGTCGAGGAGGCACTCGCGGGCGAACGCTGGGAGCCCCGACTGTGACGTGTGCGACGTCGTGGGCAGCGCTCGCAGCCGCGCACGATCGGCCGTGACCTGTTGCGACCGGCCGCGATCACCGGATGGGCCGGCCGGCGCTGGGGAGCAGGGGGCGAAAGGGGTGTTTGTAACGTTCCATGCGTTCGCCGGCCGTGCGGTGGTGAATAGAGGCCCGATCGTGACGCCTGCGTTCAGGTTTGACCCTTCTACCCACACGGAGGGGGCAATAGAGTTCAGGACTTGCACACACGAAGTGCGTCAGATGCACCGGGGCGAGGGGATCGCAGATGTCCGACGGCATGACGGGGGCCCACTTTCCCAAGGCCCAGCCGCCGGGGTCGCACTCGTCCGGGTCCCAGTCCTCGCTGCACCGGGCCAACCTCGATCGGGTCCTGCACGCGGTCCGCATGGCGGGTGCGCTCACCCAGGCCGAGATCGCCAGGAGCACCGGGCTGTCCGCCGCGACGGTGTCGAACATCGTACGGGAGTTGAAGGCCCTCGACATGGTCGAGGTCACCCCCACGTCCTCCGGCGGCAGACGAGCCCGCAACGTCTCGCTCAGCCGCGCCTCGGGCGTGGTCGTCGGCATCGACTTCGGCCACCGCCACCTGCGCGTGGCGATCGGTGACTTCGCACACCGGGTGCTCGCCGAGGAGCACGTTCCGATCGACGTCGACTCCTCCGCCGACGAGGGCTTCGCGCTCGCGGATCGCCTGTTGGGCGTGCTGCTGGAGCGCGCCGGCGCGGTCCGGAGCGAGGTCACCGGGGTCGGGCTCGGCGTGCCCGGCCCGATCGACATCGACACCGGCGCGCTCGGCTCGACGACGATCCTGCCGGGCTGGGTGGGCTGCCACCCGCGCGAGGCGATGCAGGCCCGGTTGGGCCTGCCGGTCCTGGTGGACAACGACGCCAACCTCGGCGCGCTGGGCGAACTCGTATGGGGCGCGGGCGTGGGTTGCACGGAGATGGCCTACCTCAAGGTGTCCGGCGGCGTCGGGGCGGGACTGGTGATCGGCGGCCGGTTGTACCGGGGTCCGGGCGGCACCGCGGGCGAGATCGGTCACATAACCCTGGACGAGTCCGGGCCGGTGTGCCGGTGCGGTAACCGGGGATGCCTGGAGACCTTCACCAACGCCTCCTATCTGCTCGACCTGCTGCGCGGCAGCCACGGCACCGACCTGACCATCCAGCGGATGATCGAGCTCGCCAAAGCCGGCGACGCGGGCTGCCGGCGGGTGGTCGCGGACGCCGGCAGGCACGTGGGTGTGGGTGTGGCGAGCCTGACGAACCTGCTCAATCCACAACGGATCATCCTCGGCGGCGACCTCGCGGGCGCAGGCGACCTGCTGATCGCGCCGATCGTCGAGTCGGTCGGGCGGTACGCCATCCCCAGCGCGTCGCGCCGGCTGAGCGTGGTCACCGGCTCGCTCGGCGAGCGGGCCGAGGTGCTCGGCGCGATGGCGATGGTGATGAGCGAGATGACTCCCTTCGCCGTCGAACGCGTGCCCGACGTGCAGGTCGCGGGCGCCTCGGCGTGAGCTGCCGCGCACGGATGGCCCATCGGTGTACCCGGATGCGAACCATCGGCCGGCATCGCCGCGTCTAGACTCGATGGACGCCTCTCCTGCACGCAGACCCTGGGGGCGGTGACGGATCTGACGAAGGAGGAACGGGTGGCCCTGCTGGACAGCATTCGAGGACCCCGTGATCTCAAGGCCCTCTCGCCCGAGCAGCTCGCGCAGCTCGCGGACGAGATCCGCACCTTCCTGGTGGAGTCCGTGTCCAAGACCGGTGGTCACCTGGGTCCCAACCTCGGTGTGGTCGAGCTGACCATCGCGATGCACCGGGTGTTCGAATCGCCGCGCGACAAGATCCTCTTCGACACCGGGCACCAGAGCTACGTGCACAAGATCGTGACCGGCCGCAAGAACGGCTTCGGGCAGCTGCGTCAGGCCGACGGCCTGTCCGGCTATCCCAGCCGTGCCGAGTCCGAGCACGACGTGATCGAGAATTCGCACGCCTCCACGGTGCTGTCCTGGGCGGACGGCCTGGCCAAGGCGTACCAGGTGCGCGGTCAAAGCGATCGGCACGTGGTCGCGGTGATCGGCGACGGCGCGCTGACCGGCGGCATGGCGTGGGAGGCACTGAACAACATCGCGGCGGCCAAAGACCGCCCGGTGATCATCGTGGTCAACGACAACGAGCGCTCGTACGGCCCGACCCAGGGCGGCCTCGCCGACCACCTCGCCACGCTGCGCACCACGCGTGGCTACGAGCGTTTTCTGGAGTGGGGCAAGGGCGTGCTGGGCCGCACCCCGGTGGTCGGCGGACCGGTCTACGACATGCTGCACGGCGCCAAGAAGGGCCTCAAGGACGCGGTCGCGCCGCAGGGTCTGTTCGAAGACCTGGGCCTGAAGTACGTGGGCCCGATCGACGGGCACGACGTCGAGGCGGTGGAGAACGCGCTGCGCCGGGCTCGCGGCTTCGGCGGGCCGGTGATCGTGCACGCGATCACCCAGAAGGGCAGGGGCTACGCGCACGCGGTCAACGACGCGGCGGACCAGTTCCACGCGGTGGGCGTGATCAACCCCGAGACCGGCCTGCCGGTGAAGAAGTCGGGCGCGTCGTGGACATCGGTGTTCGCCGACGAGATGGTCGCCATCGCGGACGAGCGGGAGGACGTCGTCGGCATCACCGCGGCGATGCTGATCCCGGTCGGGTTGCACAAGTTCGCCGCCAAGCACCCGGACCGGGTGTTCGACGTCGGGATCGCCGAGCAGCACGCGGTGACCTCGGCGGCGGGCCTGGCGACCGGCGGGCTGCACCCGGTGGTCGCGGTGTACGCGACCTTCCTCAACCGCGCCTTCGACCAGGTGCTGATGGACGTCGCGCTGCACAAGTGCGGCGTGACCTTCGTGCTCGACCGGGCCGGTGTGACCGGGCCGGACGGGGCCAGCCACAACGGCATGTGGGACATGTCGATCCTCCAGGTCGTGCCGGGTCTGCGGCTCGCCGCGCCGCGCGACGCGACGCAGGTGCGCGCCCAGTTGCGCGAGGCGATGGAGGTCGACGACGCGCCGACCGTGGTGCGGTTCGGCAAGGGCGCGGTGGGCCCGGACGTCGTGGCGATCGGCCGGATCGACGGGATGGACGTACTGCGCCGCACCGGCCCCGAGCGCAACGGTGGCGGTGAGCGCGGCGATGTACTGATCGTGACCGTGGGCCAGATGGCCGAGATCGGGGTCGAGGTCGCCGATCGGCTCGCCGACCAGGGCATCGCGGCGACCGTGGTCGACCCGCGCTGGATCAAGCCGGTCCCGGCCGGGCTCGCGCCGTTGGCGGCCCGGCACCGGCTCGTGGTCACGATCGAGGACAATG
Source organism: Embleya sp. NPDC005575 (assembly GCF_040605455.1). Lineage (NCBI taxonomy): Bacteria > Bacillati > Actinomycetota > Actinomycetes > Kitasatosporales > Streptomycetaceae > Embleya > Embleya sp. NPDC005575. The sequence goes on from NZ_JBEXCV010000003.1 coordinate 93,006, forward strand.
GCCGGGCCGGTGGCGTCGGCTCGGCGATCGCGCAGTCGCTGCGGGACGCGCGGGTGGACGTACCGCTGCGCGACTTCGGCATTCCGCAGGAGTTCCTCGACCACGCGGAGCGCTCGGACATCCTGGTTCGGATCGGCCTGAACGCCCAGGACATTTCGCGCCAGGTGGTCGAGGAGATCGCGTCCAAGACCGTGGACGCGGACGCGGAGCAGCACGAGACGACGGCCTGACCGAAGCTCTCGCACGTCGCGGCGATCCCGGGGTCGGGAGCGAGAAGCCAAGGGCTTCCGCTCCCGCCCCGGGGTCGTTTTGCTTTTCCCGGCTTCCCGGCTTCCCGGCTTCCCGGCTTCCCGGCTTCCCGGCTTCCCGGCTTCCCGGCTTCCCGGCGGTTTCGGGGTTCTCGGGCTTCGGCCTTGCGGGCGCGCGGCTTCGACTTCTCGGGGTCGAGTTCGAAGATCACCCTGACGCGCCGAGGTTCGGTCACCCGAAAACAGGAGTGAAAGCCTCGATCATGGCAACGGTCTCCGCCACCAGGAGGTGTTGCCATGGCCAACGCTTTGTTTCGCACCAAGAACATCGAGCAGTCCATCCAGGACACCGATGTCACCGAAGGGCACGGCCTGCGCCGGGAGTTGTCCGCGCTCGATCTGATGGTCTTCGGCGTCGGCGTGGTGGTGGGCACAGGTATCTTCGTGCTGACCGGTACGGCGGCGAAGGACTACGCGGGCCCCGCCGTCGCGCTGTCGTTCGTGCTGGCCGGGTTCGTCTGCGGGCTCGCCGCGCTGTGCTACGCCGAGTTCGCGTCCACGGTTCCGGTGGCGGGCTCCGCCTACACGTTCTCGTACACCACGCTCGGCGAACTGCCCGCGTGGATCATCGGCTGGGACCTGATTCTCGAACTCGCGCTCGGCGTCGGGGTGGTCTCGATCGGCTGGTCGGGATACCTGACCTCGCTGCTCTCGCAGGCGAACATCGAGCTGCCGCAGGCGATCACGGCCGCGCCGGGCGACGGCGGGAAGGTCAACCTGCCTGCGCTGCTGCTCGTGCTCGGGGTCGCGACGATCCTGGTGTTCGGGGTCAAGCTCTCGGCGCGGTTCAACCTCGTCATGGTCACCGTCAAGATCGCGATCGTGTTGTTGGTGATCTTCGCCGGTCTGTTCTTCGTCAACACCGGCAACTACGACCCCTTCGTGCCCGATTCGCAGCCGCCGGGGGCCGGGCACAGTGGGCTCAAAGCCCCGCTCGTGCAGACTTTGTTCGGGTTCGAAGCGCAGGTCTACGGTGCGATGGGGATCTTCTCCGGCGCGGCGCTCGTGTTCTTCGCCTACATCGGATTCGATGTGGTCGCTACCGCCGCCGAGGAGACCCGCAAGCCACAGCGCGACATGCCGATCGGGATCCTCGGCTCGCTGGTGATCTGCACGATCCTGTACGTCGCGGTGTCGCTGGTCGTGGTCGGTATGCAGCGCTACGACATGCTCTCGTCGTCCGCGCCGTTGGCGGAGGCGTTCCGGTCGGTCGGCAAGGGCTGGATCGCGACCATCATCAGCATCGGCGCGGTGGCCGGTCTGACCACCGTGTGCATGATCTTGATGATGGGGCAGAGTCGGGTCTTCTTCGCGATGAGTCGGGACGGGCTGCTGCCGCCGGTGTTCGCGAAGGTGCATCCCAAGTACGGCACGCCGCACGTGAGCACGATGTTGATCGCGGTGCTGGTCGCGGCGATCGCCGGATTCACCCCGATCCACGAGATCGACGTCATGGTCAACATCGGCACGCTGTTCGCGTTCCTGGTGGTCGCGGCGAGCGTGCTCATCCTGCGCCGAACCCGGCCCGAGTTGCCGCGCGCGTTCCGGGTGCCACTCGTGCCGTGGCTGCCGATCCTGTCCATGCTGGCCACGCTGTGGCTGATGATCAACCTCAGCAGTGAGACGTGGCTGCGGTTCCTGGCGTGGATGCTAGCCGGGTTCGCCGTCTACTTCTTCTACGGGAAGCAGCACAGCCGACTGCGGTGATGGTGACGGTTGGTTGCTTTTCGGTGACGTGCGGGCCCGGGTCGACTCGACCCGGCCCCGCACGTCACGCACGACGGCCGGGGATCAGCCCCAGAGCTCGTCCGTGTACTTGTCGGTGCCGACCACGGTGGGAATCCACGGGGCGCAGTAGGTGACCCGGCCGATGCCCGAGGCGTCGATCCGCTCGGCCCACTCCTTGAACGCGTCCCAGCTCTCGCGCGGGTCGCCGTCGAGGAAGTACAACTGCATGCTGCGGGAGGCGGCGTTCGGGTCGCGCGGGACGAACGCGGGAGCGTCGTCCTTGAGCGGGACCGCGGTCCACGCGGCCACCGAGGCGATTGGCGAGCCCTTGAGGAAGTCGGGCAACTGCGCGGAGAACCACGCCTCCAGGTCCTCCTGCGTGGTGCCCTCGGCGCGCTGCACGGCGAGCGAGACCAGGCCCTGGTAGTTACGATCGAGGGCGAGTTCCAGCGGGACCGGGTCTTCGTCGCGGTACCAGCGACTGTCGTGCAGGTACATGCCGGTGTGCGCGTGGATGCGATGTTGGAAGCCGCGGTCGTTGCCGTAGAGCCAGTTGACCTGGTCGACCGCCCACGCGTTCCACTCGTCGAACTGGCTGTCGTTGATCCAGTAGATCGCGACGTAGGAGCCCGCCTCGATGTTCGGGACCACGTCGCTGTCGGCCGGGAAGCGCAGCGCCTTGAGGTCGGCGGTGGCCACCCAGCGGCTGCCCGCGAGCATGCCGGGGCCGATCATGCAACCGGCGTAGTAGTGGTCGCGCTCGTACCAGCGGTTGTAGCTCACCTCGTGGCCGCGCTCGGGGTCCACGGCGGTGAACAGCATGCTGCCCACCCGGATCGGGTATTCCTTGAAGCTCATGGCTGCCTTTCGGGTCGTGCGGTGACACGTGTCGGGCGGGACGGACCCGGTCGGGGACGCCGACCGGGTGGCGAGGTCAGGCCTGCCGGCGGAATCGTGTGGTGCGATGTTCCGGCTCGGTGTCGAGCTTGGGGATGATGTGCTTGCCGAACAGTTCGATGGTCTTGAGTGTGTTCTCGCGGTTGTCGCAGCCCAGGCCGAGGACGAGTTGGTCCACGCCGACCGCCTCGTAGGCCTTGACCGCGTCCAGCACACTGTCCGGCGCGCCGCAGATCAGCGCGCCGGCGTCGGCGGCGAACTCGACCAGTTCGGGGGTCAGGTCGGACATCAGCTCGGGCCAGTACGGGATGCCCTCGGGGTGCGGGAACGTGTCGTGATAGCGGAAGACGTTGCTGGTGAGGTACATCGGCCGGGCCGCGACCGCGTTGGCGACCGCCTGTTCCCTGGTCTCCGCGACGAAGCCGGTGCTCACCGCGAGCACGTTGTCGTTGACGAAGTCGGCGATCGGTTCGGCGTTGCCGATCTCGCGCTTGTATCCGGCCACCAGTTTCTCGGCGCTCGCCGGGTCGCCGATGGAGAAGCCGAGTACGCCCAGGCCCATGCGGGCGGCCATCGCGTAGGAGGGCGGGCTGCCGGCGGCGTACCACATGGCGGGGTGCGACTTGCCGTACGGCTTGGGCAGGATCTTGCGTGGCGGGAGTTGCCAGTAGGTGCCGTCGTAGCCCTCGTAGGTGTCCTGGAGGAACATCTTCGGGAACTCGCGGATCACGTCCTCCCAGATTGCCTTGGTCTCGGACATGTCCTCGATGCCGGGCAGGAAGCCGAGGATCTCGTGGCTGCCGGCGCCCCGGCCGGTACCGAACTCGAAGCGGCCCTTGGTGAGGTGGTCGAGCATCGCCACCCGCTCGGCGACCTTGGCCGGGTGGTTGACCTGGGGGAGCGGGTTGAAGATGCCGGAGCCGATGTGGATCCGCTCGGTGGCGTGGGCGAGGTAGCCGCACATGACGTCGTTGGCGGACAGGTGCGAGTACTCGTCGAGGAAGTGGTGTTCGCTCAGCCAGACGTACTTGAAGCCGGCCCGGTCGGCGGCGATCGCGAAGTCCATGTCGTTCATCAGGGCTTCGTGTTCGGCGTTGGGGTTTCCCTCACGCCGGAACGAGGGGTTGTAGCCCTGAAGAAAGATGCCGAATTCCATTGCACTCCCAGTTCCGCGGTCTGGTCGGGGCGGGGTGGTCGGTCGGTGGGTTCGGGTGCGTTCGGTGGCCGTTCGGCAGCCTCGGGGCGTGGTCGGCGGAGCCGGCGAGTGCGGGCGCCGGCGCGCTCGGTCAGGGGGTGAAGGTGCCGTCCGGGCGGCGGACCCAGCCGGAGGCGGCCATGGTGCCGCCGTCGACGTGCAGGGTGGTGCCGGTGACGAAGCGGGCCAGGTCGCCGGCGAGGAAGACGATCGGGGCGGCGCAGTCGTCCGGGGTGCCGAGGCCGAGGGGGACCTTGGCGGCGTAGTCGTAGGCGCCCTCGTCGGTCTCGAACGTCTCCGCGAGGCCCGCGTCGCCGGGGGTGGGGATCGCGTCGGGGGCGACGCAGTTGACCCGGATGCGGCGATCCGAGAGTTCGAGGGCGAGCGACTTGGTGAGCTGTTCGACCGCGGCCTTCATCGCGGCGTATACCGCGAAGCCGGGTGCGGCGCGGAAGGCCTCGATGCTGGTCACGTTGACGATCGAGCCGCCCTCGCGCATGAGCGGGGCGCCGTGCCGGATCACGTGCGTGACGGAGGTGAAGTTCTCGTCGACCAGTGCGGTCTGGCCCTTGGGGCGGACCTCCATGAACGGTGACCAGAAGCCGCCGCCGGCGTTGTTGACGAGGATGTCCAAGCCGCCGAGCGTGCCGTGCGCCTCGGTGAGGAAGCGCTCGACGCCTTCGCCGTCGCGCACGTCGAGTTCGACCGCGAGAGCCCGGCGGCCGGTCGCCTTGATCGCCTTTGCGGTCTCCTGGAGGCCGATCGGCTCGCGGTCGCAGATGGCGACATCCGCGCCGAACCGGGCCAGTGCGACGGCCGTCGCCGCGCCGATTCCCCGGGCGGCGCCGGTGACCACGGCGATGCGGTCGGTGAGCAGGGCGGCGGAAGGGTCGAGCAGCACGGGGGCACCTCACTGTGGATCGCGTACGTTGTCGCCTCGGCGCGGGGCCGCCGTCGCGGGCCGTGCTCTGCGCTGGGGTCACCATGCCACCTGACGACCCGTCACCTGAAGGGAGACGGCTGTCTTTTTCCGAGTCGGTGAGCGGGTGTTCACGCAGGTCCGCAGATGATCTGACGCTTAGTCAGCAAAAGTGGCGGACATCACCGCTCGATGCGGCATACGCAACCGCGCCTGGGGACGGTGCGGGGGCGGGGGCGTTGTTCTACGCGGGGAGTGGGCGTGCGGGCGTACGGTTCCTGCGGGTGCGGGTCGGCGTAGATGGGCGTCGGCGATGGGGCTTGGGTGCGGGCGCGAGTGCCGGCGGGCGTTGGTGGGCTTGGAGTGTGCTCGCGCCTGCGAGTGGTTGAGGGAGCGGGCGTGGCCTGCTTGTGGGGCAGGTGGCGGTAAGTCGTCTTGCGGCCGCCGGGTGGGTGCCGGCGGTCGACCTTGCTGGTACCGGTGCACGTGGTTGTGCGTGATCGCGAGCGCAGGTGCCTTGCCGGCGGTTGCGGGCCCGGGCGCTGATGCCGACGCCTGCGGGTGCGGGCGCGAGTGCCGCAGTCGTCGGAGGGTGCAGGAGTCGGCGGTCGCGGGTGCAGGTGTCGGTGTAGGCGAGTTCGGTTGCGGGCGCGGGTGGAGGTGTTGGCACGTGCGGACGGCGGTGTGAGTTGCTGCCGGTGCGTGCGTGCGTGGGCGAGTGGTTGTGTGTTCGGGGCTTTCGACAGCGCTTCGGGTGATGCCGTTGTCGGTTCGCATGGATTGTCCGAAATCCATGCGAAGCGGATGCGGCGCTCACTACGCTCTGCGGCGTGGCGCTATCTCCCGATTCCTGCGGCATCGTGGCCGACTTCGGCACGTGGCTTGCGCGAGCGGGCCGGTCGGCCCCGGACGCCGAGCGGATGATCGACGTCGTGGGCACGGTGCTCGATTTGCGGGTCGCCTGCCTGCGGCTCGACGACCACACCCGTTGGCGCGCCGGCGATTTGAACGTGCTGCTGGAGACGCTGGTGCCCGCACACGTCGCGCTGCCCCGCGAGGACACGGTGGGTCTGGTGGTGCCCGCGCTGCGGTTGTTCCTGGAGTTCCTGCGCGAGTGTGGACCCCTGCATCCGGACAGCGATCGACTCGACCCGCTGCTCGCGGTGCTGGATCGGCACGAGGGCGAGCTTCCGGCCCGGATGGCGGATTCGACCTGCTGGGGGTCGGCGAAGAAACTGTTCGTGGCGGGCTTCGCGACGGGCCCCGGACGGGGCAGGGCGCTGCCGGCGGTTCGGCTGCCGGACGAGCGCGAGTTGGCTCGGGCCGCGTCGATGGCGCCGTCGTTCGCCGCTGCGCTCACCCTCGCCCGCTGGGTCGGGCGCGGGCGGCCGGTGACCGCGACCGGTGTCCTGTGCCGGGCGTCGGCGGCCGCGGCCGTGTCACTGCTGGGCATTGACGCACCGGTTGCGGGCGTTCGCAGCGCGCGCGACGTGGAGCCGCTGCACCATGTCTGGTCGATCGCGTGTGCAGCGGGCCTGATCGAGGTCGGTCGCACCGTCGCGACTGCCGGCGCGCTCGCCCGGGCGCTGGCGGTCGGCCGACCGTGTGATGTGCTGCGCGTGTGGTCGAGCCTGTGGGAGGGCGTCGCGGTCGGCGACGCCACCGGGCGACCGGCGGTGCGTCGTGCCGGGCATGTGCTGCGCGGGGGCGACGTGATTCGCGAGTTGCTGCGCGAGTTGTACGACCATGCGGGTCGGTGGGTGCCGATGGGCGGGCTGTTCGAGCTGCTCTCGTACACGCCCGACGGCCGGCCGAGGTCGCCCTCGGTGGCCGACCCGGCGCTGTTCACCGGCCTGACCCTGGCCCACCAGATGGATGATCTGCGCGCGTTCGGCGTCCTGGAGATCCGTGAGCTGGTGGGCGGTGGCGCGCCGTTCATGGCGGTGCGGCTGACCCCGTTGGGGCTGTACGGGCTGCGCGCCCGCTTCCTCGAACTCGGCGTGCCCGCACCGCTCACCGGCCCGGGCGGCGGCCCGAGCGAGCCCGCGTTGCCGCCGCTGTACGTGCCGCCCACCTCCGAGTGCGCGCTGGCCGCTCGGATGTCGCCGCTCTTGGCGCAGGCGGCTGCGCTCGCGGAGTACGTGGAGGAGCACGGGCCGCTGCCGGTCACCCGGGAGGAGGTACTGACGGACGACATCGCGCGCCGGGTCATGGTCGACCTCGGCATCCCCGAGCAGCCCCGTCGTCCCGTCGCCGGCCCGCCCCGTACCGCGCGGGGCGAGCATGCCCTGCACCGGCGCTGGACGCTTGCGCTGGGCACCGGCCTGCTGGTTCTGCTCGACGGCACGGTGTACGTCGCGGACGGCCTGCGAGTGTGGCGCGAGGGCGGTGACCGCGAGCTGATCGCGCTCGCCGCGCGCGCCATGGTGGTGGTGGCCGAGGACAACGTGACCTTCGGCGAGGCCCACGAGCAACGATGGGACGTCCCCGAGGGGCTCGCCGCGTCGCTGTTCACCGGCCTGGTCCAACTCGGCGGCCCGCTCCCGGTGTCGCTGTTCGTGGGTCTGGCGGTGCGTCGCGACCTCGACCATGTGGTTCGGACGCTGCCCACCGAGCCGCCCGCCGACGAGGAGGCGTTCGCCCTCGGCCGGATCTTGGACGCGCCCGACCTGGTCCGGGAGATGGGCCGACTGTGCGCTGCGAGTGCGCCTGCGCTCGACCCGCGGTTGCCTGTGCCCGCGACCGACCCGCCTGTGCCCGCGACCGACCCGCGGTTGCCTGCGCCTGAGGCCGACTCGCGTCCGCCTGCGACCGACCCGCCCGCGCCCGCAGCCGACCCGCACCCCGCGGCCGATTCGCACGCGCCCGACCCCCACACGTCTGCACCTACGCCTGCGACCGACCCGCACCCGCCTGCGCCCGACCGTCGCCCGTCTGCGCCTGCGCCTGCGCCTGCGACCGACCCGCACCCGCGCGTGTCCGACGTACGCCCGCCCGCGCCCGCGCTCCCGCCTGCGCCCGCAGCCGACCCGCACCCGCCCGCGACCGTGCCCACCGATCGGGCGCCCGCCGAGTTGCTCAATCGGGTTCGGGCCGGGGTGATCCTGCTCGCCGACCGGCTGGCCGCGCTCGGCATTGTTCGGCGCACCGCCGAGGGCATCACGCTGACCGGCCTCGGTGGCACGCTCGTGCACCGGATGTTTCGTGAACAGGGGCTGCCGGTCGCCACCGTCGACGACTACACCGCCGCGTCGGGTGCCCGGCTGCTTGGCGCGATGGGGGCGTGGCCGCGACCGGTAGCGACGCGTACGTTCGCGAGCTGGATCGCATGTCGGCCCGTCGACGTCGCGCTGTCCGAACTGTGTGCGGTCGCCGGAGCGGCCGGGCCCACCGAGCGGCTCATGCTTTTCGCCCACGTGGGTGACGCCGACCTACCCGAGGCCGCCGTTGAACGCGCCCTCGCCCAGGCCGGCGCCGACCCCACCCTCGCCCCGCACGTGTGGAACTGGCGCCTGACCCACGACCATGACGTGCCCCCCGCAACGCTGCGCACGCTGGCCTGGTTGACCGCGGACAACGCCGCCGCGGCGCTGCTCGGCCGGCACGAGGCCGCCGTATTGGGCCTGCTCACCGAGGTCACGGGCAGCCAGGGCCCGGGCGCCGACGTGGTCTTCGGCGAACTCGCGACGATGGGGCACCCCTGCGCCGAGGACGTCCTGCGCTTCGCCGAAACCACCCACCCCGACCCCGAGGTGGCCAAGGCCGCCCGCCGCGCCCTGCACCGACTGTGCTGACCGGCCGACGCCGACGCGTCCGCATTCGTCAGCCCACCACCCCCGCGTCTTGCAGGAACAGGCTCGGTTTCCCCGTCCACGACACGTGCAGCGCTTCCCGAGCGCGTGTACAGGCCACGAAAAGCAGACACCGCTCAGCCAACATGTCTGCTTCGTGCTGGAGACGATCCACTTCGACCGCCGTCACGTGGCGCATGTACGGCACACTTGCCGCCGTTACATCCGCGACCGCCATGCAGCGGAACTCCAGCCCCTTCATCGCATGCATGGTGCCGATGCGAACCCCCTCCGTGACTGCCGTCGGGTGATTCTTGAGGAACACAGCGGGCACACCCTCCAAGGACAGCGCATCCGCGACCTTGCGGCCGTATCCGCCGAATCGCGCCGCGACACCGATCTCCTCGCAGCGCACACCCGCCGCCAGCCAACCGCGTACTCGCTGCACCAACGCAGCCAACTCGGCCTCGGGGCCGTCCAGCGCCACCAGATCCGGCGTCGGCCCGTGCAGTGAACTGCGGCTGTCCTCCAGCGACTCCGGACGCTCGCCGTCCAGGTTTTGGATCGGCTGCCCGGTCAGAATCGATGTGCACCAGCCGAGAATCTCAGCCGTGGTTCGATAGTTGACGCGCAAACGACTCGATCGCCCCACGACCTTGATCCCGAGGCTGCCCAAGGACACCTTGCTGTCATAGATCCGCTGATTCGGGTCGCCCGCGATGAACATGTCGTCCGGACCCTCGGCGACCATCGCGCGCAGTGCTCGCCACTGCGCGGGATGCAGGTCCTGTGCCTCGTCGACGATCACATGGCGATACGGCTTGTTCACCCGAGACCTCATCGACAGTGCGGCCTCGTCGCAGACCTGGAGCCACGTCCATCGGCCCTCGGCGCGCAGCGCTCCCACGAACTCCTCGATCGCGCGCCAGATCTTGGCGCGCTGCAAGGGTCCCAGCGGTGTACCCCGGCCGGCCCGGGACGCCTTCAGGTAGGCCTCCAGACTCCCGATGTCCTGGGCGACCACCACGTTTCGATACTCCTGCATCATGAACGGAACCGTCCACGGAAGCCCCGACGTGTCGAGAACCGCCGTCCAACGCTCCTTCTCGTCGTGCACCATCGACAGTGGCTTCCCGCCGAGTTCCGCCCGCAGCAGGCGATTGGCCGCCGCGTCCACGGTGGTCACGTCCACCCGATCGAGCAGTTCGGGCGGGAGCAGCATCGCCAGGTTCTCGTGCAGACTCCGCGCCAGAGTGGTGGTGTACGTCGTCAACAGGATGCGTTCCTCGGGTCCCAAGCGTTGGGCGAGGTGGTGCACACGATGCAGGGCGACCACCGTCTTGCCCGTCCCCGGGCCGCCGCTTACCTGAGCCGGTCCGGCGTAGGACAGGCGATACGCGGTCCGATGTTGTGACGGATGCAGGAAGACGCGCCAGGCGTCGAATGGTCGCGCGAGGATGTCGAGCAACTCGTCCGGACCGTCCACGAGGGCGACCCGGCCTTGCGCTCGGGCCATCGCGGAGACCAGGTCGTCGGGATCGGGGAGAGCGTCCGGTGCAGCTGCAGCCGGGCGACGTGTGCTCACCACGTCTCGCCACACGTCCTCGGCGGAGTAGTCCTCCGCCAGATAGAAGAGCACCTCGTACTGGTCCTGCGGCAACAGCGCCTCGAAGGCGTGCAACTGCCCACGCTCGGTGAGCAGACGGGCGATGCGCAATACGTTCGCGTCCAGGCCCAAGCGGACGAAGTCGGCGTCCGAGGTTCGATCGAAGAGCCGGGCGCCCGCACCGGCCGCCATCTGCTCCAACGCGGGCGTGGCCTGCTGCTGGGCCACCACGTCCTGGATCTCCAGTGCATGTGTGGCCCGGTTGACGCCGGCCTGTTGCTTGATCGCCCATGCGATGGCGTCGTCGTGCGGCAGGACACGCAACAGTAGAAATGTCTCACCCCGGTCGGGAGCCAACACCACACCGCGCCGGAATCCACCCACCCGAATGGTCCGAATCCGGGCGTCCCGAGCCCGATCCAGCTTTTCGAGGTGCAACCCTTTGTCGGCCAGCAACTCGGCCAGAGTCAGGCTCTGGAACTTGGCGATGGCCTCGCGTACGCCTCGCTGTGCGGACTTTTCCAAGCGGGCGTATTCGGCCAGGAAGTCTTTCCCGAGCGCGAGTTGCGGCACATGCCCTCCCGAGCCGATCACCGTGCTGTGTCTCTGTGCTATCCCGTACGGTAACGGAGCGCAGCTCATCACCTACAGCAAACGCTGCGCCGAGCAAGGGCGAGGAGCAGGTCGGTGGACATCTTCGAGGTGCGCCAACAGGTCGTGTCCGACTATGAGGCGTTCACGTTGGCGTCCGTGCCCGTCCGCCAGGAACGCATCGCCGCGCATGTCCGAGACGAGGTGGAGCGCGCGGCTCAATGGCCGGAACCGTACCTCTCGCTCAACCCCAACTTCGCGTCCGGTAGCAGCATCGACGACCTTGTGCGCGCCGGCGTCCTACACGAGGAGTGCGAACGGATCTTCCGTGACAAGGCCGACCGCGAGGATCCGGGCACACGCTCGTTGCGGCTGTACCGCCACCAACGGGACGCTGTCGAGACAGCGGCCACCGGACTGAGCTACGTACTCACCACCGGCACCGGTTCCGGCAAGAGCCTGAGTTACATCCTGCCCATCGTGGACCGCACGCTACGGATCAAGACCGCGGCCGAAGGCGGTCGCGCCCCCGGAATCAAGGCGATCATCGTCTACCCGATGAACGCTCTGGCCAACAGTCAGCGCCACGAGCTGGAACGGTTCCTCGGACACGGCTATCCGCGTGGCGGCGAACCGGTCACCTTCGCGCGCTACACCGGTCAGGAGAAGGACAGCGACCGCGAACGCATCCTCGCCGAGCCGCCCGACATCCTGCTCACCAACTACGTGATGCTGGAATACCTACTCACTCGCCCCCGCGAGCGCGACAAGCTCGTGCGCGCCGCCGCCGGGCTGAAGTTCCTCGTACTCGACGAATTGCATACCTACCGCGGCCGTCAGGGCGCCGATGTCGCCATGTTGGTCCGTCGAGTGCGTGACGCATGTCGGGCGCCCGATCTGCAATGTGTGGGCACCTCGGCAACGATGGCCTCGGGCGGGACTCGTGCCCGGCAACGCGCCGCGGTAGCCGAGGTCGCAACCCACCTGTTCGGCACCGCGGTCACCGCCGAGCGGGTGATCGGTGAGACGCTGGTGCGCGCGACGTCGTGCGCACCCGACCCCGTGGCACTGGCCGCCTCCGTGGACGAGCCCCCGGTGTCCGGAACCTACGCGATATTGGCGACCGACCCGCTCGCGGCCTGGATCGAAACCGAGTTCGGGCTGATCGAGGTCGATGAGGACCCCTCGGGTCCGCCGGTGCTTGTGCGCCGACCGCCCACCACCGTCAAAACGGCGGCGCAGCGCCTCGCGGAGCTGACCGACCGGGACTCGGCTGTCTGTGCTGCGGCGATCCGCACCGTCCTCAAGGCCGGTTCCCGGGTCCAGGACCCCACCACAGGTCGACCGCTGTTCGCGTTTCGACTGCACCAGTTCCTCTCCAAGGGCGACACGGTCTACGTCAGCCTGGAACACGAGGACACCCGACACATCACCAGCCAGTACCAGAAGGTCGTACCGGGAGCGCCGGAGAAGATCCTGCTGCCGCTGGCATTTTGTCGCGAATGCGGCCAGGAGTACCTCGTCGTCGCCCGCACCGACGCGGCCGGCCACAAGCGCTACGTGCCGCGCCGGGACGCCGACGCCAGCGGTGGGGAGAACGTCGACGGCTACCTCTACGTCAGCGCCGACCACCCGTGGCCCATCGACGGCGACGCGGCTGTCCGCGAGGGGCGGCTGCCCGACTCGTGGCTGGATGGCACGGCGGCGGACGGTCCGCAGGTCGTCGAGAGCAAGCGTCGACATCTTCCGTTCGAGGTCTGGGTGACGCCCGACGGCGCCGAACGCATCACCGCGGGCGAGGCGTTGGCAGGTGACGGTCTGCGGGCGGCTTTCGTTCCGTCGCCTTTTCGATTCTGCCTGCGCTGCCGGGTGGGCTACGAACAGGTACGCGGCCAGGATTTCGCCAAACTGGCCACGCTCGACGCGGAGGGCCGCAGTTCGGCCGTCTCGGTGATCAGCGCGAGTGTCGTTCGCGGTCTGCGCTCCGTGGAGGAACTGGAGTCGAAGGCACACAAGTTGCTGACCTTCGTCGACAACCGTCAGGACGCGAGCCTCCAGGCAGGACACTTCAACGACTTCGTCCAGGTCACCCAACTGCGCGGGGCGCTGTACGAGGCGGTGGAGCGGGCCGGCGCGCAGGGTCTCCGGCACGAGGAGGTGGCGCAGAAGGTCACCGACGCACTCGACCTGCAACTCGTCGAGTTCGCCGCGAACCCGGAAGTGAAGTACAGCAATCGGGAGAATACCCTCCGGGCGTTGCGCGACGTGGTGGCGCTGCGCGTCTTCCAGGATCTGGAGCGCGGCTGGCGGGTGACCATGCCCAATCTCGAACAGACCGGCCTGTTGGTGATCGACTATCTCGACCTGCACGAGATCGCCGGGGATCCCGACTGCTGGGAAAGCACCTATCAGCCGCTCAAGGAGGCCCCACCGGGTCTGCGTGAGGAACTCGGCCGCATCGTCCTGGACGAGATGCGCCGCGGCTTGGCGATCGACGTCGAGCAGCTCACGGTCGAAGGATTCGAACGCCTGAAGAATCGCAGCGACCAGGCACTCGCCGGGACTTGGTCGATTGCCCCCAACCAGCTTCCTCCGGCCACCGGCACGGTGTACGCCCGTCCGGGACGCCCCGGTGGCGCCCGCACCGACATCCATCTCACCGGTCGCACGGCGCTGGGCCGCTATCTGCGCCGCTCCGGAATGTTCGCGCACCATCCCGATCCGATCGGTGTGGGTGACGCCCAGCGCATCATCAGCGACCTGTTGCGCGTGTTGGAGACCTACGGTCTGCTGACGATTTCGGTACCCGCGCGCGAGAGCGGCGCGCCGGGCTACCGCCTGAAGGCGTCGACGCTGATCTGGCGCGCGGGAGCCGGTACGTCGGGGGCGCCGGATCCGCTGCGCAAGACCGTGGACGCCGAGGTCGGTACTCGCGTCAACACCTTCTTCCGCGACCTGTATCAAAAGCTCGCCGTCGACCTGCGGGGGTTGTTCGCGGCCGAGCACACCGCGCAGGTCGCCTCCGATGTCCGTCAGGAACGCGAGCAGATGTTCCGGGCCGGGGAACTGCCGGTGTTGTACTGCTCGCCGACGATGGAACTCGGTGTGGACATCTCGACCCTCAACGCCGTCGCGATGCGCAACGTGCCACCCACACCCGCTAATTACGCCCAGCGCAGTGGGCGGGCCGGCCGCAGTGGCCAACCCGCGCTGGTGACGACCTACTGCGCGACCGGCAACGCCCATGACCAGTACTACTTCCGCCGCTCGCAGCAGATGGTCTCGGGGATCGTCGCCCCGCCCCGGCTCGACCTGGCCAACGAGGAGTTGCTGCGCTCGCACGTACACGCGGTCTGGCTCGCCGAGACGGGCCTCTCACTCGGCTCCGCGCTTCCGGAGCTGGTGGCCGCGGACGGCGAGCGGCCCACGTTGGAACTGCTACCGGACGTGCGGACGGCTATCCAGGACCCGGGGGCGCTACGTCGTGCGGCCGTTCGGGGGCGGGAGGTCCTCGCGGAGCTGGCCCCTCGGCTGGAGCAGGCCCCGTGGTGGCATGCGGGGTGGGTCGAGGAGGTCGCGGCCGGGTCCGCGGAGGCGTTCGACCGAGCGTGTGATCGCTGGCGGGGCCTGTATCGAGCGGCCGTCGCCGAGCGTGAGCAGCAGCACACCCGGTGGATGAACAGTTCGGGCAACGCCAAGGCCAGGCGGACCGCAGAGGCGCGCCGGCGTGAGTCGGAGAACCAGATCAAGCTGCTGCGCAACGAGGACACCGGAGACGGCGGACGCTCGTTCAGCGACTTCTACTCCTACCGCTACTTCGCCTCCGAGGGCTTCCTGCCCGGCTACTCCTTCCCGCGCCTGCCGCTGGCCGCCTACATCCCGGGCCGACGTGGCGCGGGCGCACCGGGTCGCCGAGGCGGGGGAGACGGCGACTATGTGCAGCGGTCGCGGTTCCTGGCGATTCGCGAGTTCGGCCCCGGTGCGCTCATCTATCACGAGGGCGCGCGCTACCAGGTCACCCACATGCAGCTGCCGGTGGATGCTCCGGGGGCGATCGCGACCGGCAATGCTCGCCTGTGCACGTCCTGCGGCTATCTGCACGGCGACGACCCGGGCATCGATGTGTGCGACAACTGCGATGCGCTGCTGCCGGCCGCGAAGATCGACCTGATGCACCTCCAGACGGTCTTCACCCGCCGCCGCGAGCGGATCACGTGCGACGAGGAGGAACGCCGCCGGGCCGGTTTCATACTGGGCACGACATATCGCTTCAGCACGCACGGTTCGCGGACCGGGCGGCTCGATGCGAAGGTGACCGGCCGTACGGGCCTGGATCTGGCGGAGCTGACCTACGGCGACACGGCCACCGTGCGCATCATCAACTTCGGCCGGGCCAAGCGTAAGCCCGACGATCGGCGCGAGGGCTTTTGGCTGGACACCGTGCACGGGCGGTGGTTGTCCGAGAAGGAGGGCGACGAGAACGCCCCCGAGGATGCCGACATGGGAGCCGCCGAGGACGTCAAGACCAAGCTTCGAGTCATCCCGTACGTCGAGGACCGGCGCAACATCCTCGTGCTGCGCCTGTCCGCGGCCGTCGACCGGGAGACCGCGAGGTCCGTGCAGTACGCGATCGAGCGCGGGATCGAGGCGGTCTTCCAGCTGGAGGACGCCGAGCTCACCAGCGAAGCCCTGCCCGACGGCGAGGATCGCGGCCGGGTGCTGTTCACCGAGAGCGCGGAGGGCGGCGCCGGCGTGCTGCGCCGCCTGCACGACGAGCCGCAGGCGTTGGCCAGGGTCGCGGAGGAGGCGCTGCGCATCGCCCACTTCGACCCGGATACCGGAGCGGACACCGACCGGGCCCCCGGAGCTCAGGAGCGCTGCGAGCTGGCCTGCTACGACTGTCTGCTGTCGTACGGCAATCAGCGTGAGCACGAGCTGATCAACCGGCACAAGGCCCGCGACCTGCTGCTGGCGATGCGGGATGCGAGCGTGCGCGGGGCGGGGGGCGCGGGCACACCCGAAGACGGCCTCGCCGCGTTGCTGGCCCGGTGCGACAGCGAGCTCGAACAGGCCTTCGTCGTGTGGTTGAACGAACACGACCACCTGTTGCCGGATGAGGCGCAGGTGCTGATCGACAAGGCCGGCGCCCGTCCCGACTTCGTCTATCACCGCAAGAGCGGATCGGTGGCCGTGTTCGTGGACGGCGGGGCGCACGACGCCGCTCGGGTGGCACAGCGGGACGAGCGGGCCGAGGAGGCCCTGTGGGACGCGGGCTGGACTGTCGTCCGGGTCCGCTATAACGACGACTGGGCTGCGGTTGTCCGGGAGTACCCGACGGTGTTCGGTCCGGGGCGCGGGCACGTTAAGTGACTGCTTGCCCGGCGTCCGTGATCGCTGCGCGGATGCGGCAAGATTCAGGGTCGGGGATTTTCGCGATGGCTCGATCGGCATGATGAGAGGCAGTGGCTCGTGAGCGGATACGCACCGGGAACCCTGGTCGCGGCGCGCGGTCGGGACTGGGTCGTGCTGCCGGGAAGCAGCGCGGAGTTCCTGAAGCTGCGTCCGCTCGGTGGTGACGACGAAACCGTTGCCGGTATCTTCCCGGAGTACGAGACCGTCACCGCGGCGACGTTCCCGCCGCCCACGTCCGCCGATCTGGGCAGTGCGGTCAGCGCGGGGCTGCTGCGCACCGCCCTGCGGGTCGGGTTTCGGGCGAGTGCCGGTCCGCTGCGGTCGTTGGCCGGGATTTCCGTCGAGCCCCGGCACTACCAGCTCGTACCGTTGCTGCTCGCCATGCGGCAGGAAACGGTACGCCTCCTGATCGCCGACGACGTGGGTATCGGCAAGACCATCGAGACGGGCCTGATCGCGGCCGAGATGCTGGCCCAGGGGGAGACCGAGGGCCTGGCCGTGCTGTGCAGCCCCGCGCTGGCCGAACAGTGGCAGGCCGAGTTGCGGGACAAGTTCGGTATCGAGGCCGAGTTGGTGTTGCCGTCGACGGTGAACCGGCTCGCCCGCGACGTGCCCTTTGGGGAGTCGCTGTTCACGCGGTACAAGAACGTGGTGATCTCGACCGACTACATCAAGTCGGAGACGCGCCGCGAGCACTTCGTCAAGCACGCTCCCGACCTGATCATCGTCGACGAGGCACACACGTGCGTCGGCGATGGCGGCGGAATGGGCGACAAGGCGCAGAAGCAGCTGCGCTACGAGTTGCTGCGCAAGCTCGCGGCCCGCGAGGACCGGCACCTGATCCTGGTCACCGCGACTCCGCACAGCGGCAAGGAGCACTCGTTCCGGAATCTGATCGGGCTCCTGGACCCGACCCTGGCGGACGTCGACCTCGAATCGAGCAAGGGCCGGGACCGACTGGCCCGGCACATGGTGCAGCGGCGCCGGCCGGACATCCGCAAGTTCCTCGACGAGGAGACGCCGTTTCCCAAGGAACGGGAGACCCAGGAGGTGGCGTACCGGCTCACGCCCGAGTACGCCGCGTTTCGCGACAGCGTTTTGGAGTACGCCCGCGAATCGGTGCTGACCGACGAGGGCGAGCTGCGCAAACGGGTGCGCTGGTGGTCCGCGCTGGCTCTGCTGCGTGCGGTGGCCTCGTCGCCGCGCGCGGCGGCCGAGACGTTGGAGCGCCGCGCGAGCGTGGCGGGCGCGGAGGATTTGGCGGAGGCCGAGACGCTGGGTCGACAGTCGGTGCTCGATCTGAGTGACGACGAGGCGTTGGAGGGCATCGACGTCACCCCCGGCGGTGACGCGGACGTGCCGCAGTCCGAGCGCGCCCGCCTGCGCGCGTTGGCCGCCCAGGCCAAGGCGCTGGAGGGCAAGCCGGACGCCAAGCTCGCGCTTGTGCTCAAGCGGGTCAAGGCACTGCTGATGGAGGGGTACGACCCGATCGTCTTCTGCCGGTTCATCGACACCGCCGAGTACGTCGCCGAATATCTCTACAAGGGACTGGGCGGGAAGGCCGAGGTCAAGGCGGTCACCGGCGTACTCCCGCCGGTGGAGCGGATCAAGCGCATCGAGGAACTCACCGACAAGGAAGGCCGCCGTGTGCTGGTGGCCACCGACTGCCTGTCGGAGGGTGTCAACCTCCAGGAGCATTTCCAGGCTGTCGTGCACTACGACCTCGCCTGGAATCCGACGCGGCACGAACAGCGCGAGGGCCGCGTCGACCGCTTCGGCCAGCGCTACGACATCGTGCGCGCGATCACCGTCTACGGCCAGGACAACGGCATAGACGGCATCGTGCTCGACGTGTTGATCCGCAAGTATCAGGCGATTCGCAAGACCACCGGTGTGTTGGTCGCGGTACCGCAGAAGGGGGAAGGGATCGTCCGGGCGCTCCTGGACGGCCTCTTGCTCAAAAGCGACGACAAGGCCCAGCTCGAACTCGCGCTTGACCTCACGGCGCAGGTCGACGAGCTGCATCGCGAGTGGCACAAGGCGTCGGAACGCGAGAGCAAGCAGCTCACCAAGTTCGCCCACTCGGGCGTGCAACTCGACGAGGTACGCGAGGAGTTGAACGAGATCCGCGCGGCGCTGGGCAGCCATGCCGACGTCGAGGGTTTCGTGCGCGATGTACTCACCGCGTTGGGCGCGGGCGTCACGCCGACGTCGGATGGCCTGGAGACCGCGACGGGGCAGTTGCCACTGGGCCTACGGCACGCGCTCGGGGCCGGTGGTGCGGGTGACAAGCCCAAGGACGTGACATTTCGTCGTGTACCGCCGGGCAAGCGGAGCGAGGGGGTGCTGATCCGTACCGATCCGAAGGTATCGGCGATCGCCGAGCACGTCCTCGACACCGCGTTGGAGCCGTCGCTGCCCGGCCGGGACCGGCCCGCCAGTCGGTGCGGTGTAGTGCGGACGTGGGGTGTGGAGACGCGGACGACGCTGTTGTTGGTGCGCTATCGATTCCACGTCACCTTGCCGGCGCGCCGAGGTGGCAAGCCGCCGTCGATGGTCGCCGAAGACGCGCGGTTGATGGCGTTCCGAGGCAGTCCGAGCGCGCCGGAGTGGCTGAGTGAAGAGGACGCCGCGCGGCTGTTGGACGTGTCGGTCGACGGCAACGTGGATCCGCCGAAGGTGCACATCGAGCGCGTTTTGGCTGCGCTCCCTGCCATCCAGCCCACACTGGACGAGCGCGGCGACGCGCTGGCGCTCCGGCTCAAGGAGTCGCACCAGCGGGTACGTACGGCCGTCGGCGCTATCCGCCGCGGCCTGGACGTCGTCCACCAGCCGCATGCCGACGTGCTCGGGCTGTACATCTACCTGCCCATGACCCAGACCGGAGGCGTGCAGTGAAGCGCGGTGTCATCGCGGACAGCATCTCGGCGGTACGCGTCGAGAACAGCCTGCTGCCGATCGACCTGCTCTCACGCATCGTCGACGGCGAGGGTGTGCCGGGGCTGAAGCCGGCCGACTATGTCTTGGTCGGCAACGAGACGGTACGGGACGCGGCCGGCCGGGCATGGGCCTATCTGCGGCCGAGGTGGGTGGCGTTCCGGGCGGAGTTGGCCAAGCAGCCGGAGAACGCACCTGACATCGCGATCACGCGCCAGCATTGGCTGCTGCTGCTCTTCCGCGAGCTGGGGTTCGGCAACCTGGCGCCTGCGACGAAGGGTGCGTTCGCGACCGAGGACGGCGGACACGAGTTCCCGGTGTCGCATCACTGGGAGCACATCCCGATTCACCTGCTCGGGTGGGGGCTGGATCTCGACAAGCGGCACCCGGGCGTGAGTGGGGCGACGCTGAAGCCGCAGTCGATGATGCAGGACTGCCTCAACCGGACCGACTCGACGCTGTGGGGCGTGCTGTCGAATGGGCGGGTGTTGCGGCTGCTGCGGGACTCGGCGTCGTTGACCGGGTCGGCGTACGTCGAGTTCGACGTCGAGTCGATCTTCGAGGGTGAGCTCTACGCGGACTTCGTGCTGCTGTACCTGACGGTGCATCAGTCGCGGTTCGCGAAGTTGTCCCAGGACGAGAACACGGGTCCGGCCGACTGCTGGCTGGAGAAGTGGCGCCTGCACGCGATCGACACGGGCACGCGCGCGCTGAATCAGTTGCGCGATGGTGTGCGGGACGCGATTGCGACGCTGGGCAGCGGGTTCCTTCAGGAGACGGCCAACGCGGGGCTGCGGGAGCGCATCGCTCGGGGGTCGGCCAGTGACGGGTTGACGCTGGCGGACTATCACCGGTCGCTACTGCGGACGGTGTATCGGCTGCTGTTCCTGTTCGTGGCCGAGGACCGGGACATGCTGCTCGACCCGGACGCCGACCTCGTCGCCAAGGAGCGCTATCGGTCGTACTACTCGACGGCGCGACTGCGTCGGGTCTCGCGCAAGCGGGTGGGTGACTCGAAGGGCGACCTGTGGCGGGCGTTGATGCTGGTGGTCGAGAAGCTCGCCCTGGAGGAGGGCGCCGAACCTCTCGCGCTCCCGGGCTTGGGTGGGATCTTCGAGCCGAGTCCGATGGACGTCCTGAACGAGTTGACGCTGCCGAACCATGCGCTGTTGAAGGCGTTTCGGGAGCTGGCGTGGCTCCGGGACAAGGGTGGACGGCCGCGAGCGGTCGACTACGAGCACCTGGGTGCGGAGGAGCTGGGCAGCGTCTACGAGTCGCTGCTTGAGGAAGTCCCGCGCTACGACCCGGCGTCGCACGCGTTTTGGCTGGAGCGGCTGTCCGGCAACGAGCGCAAGACCACGGGGTCGTATTACACGCCGACATCGCTGATCGAGTGCCTGCTGGATTCGACGCTGGATCCGCTGATCACCCAGGCACTGAACCAGTTGGACCCGGAAGCAGCGCTCCTGAAACTGACGGTGTGTGACCCGTCCTGTGGATCGGGGCACTTCCTGGTCGCTGCAGCAAGGCGGTTGGCCAGGGCGTTGGCGTATGTGCGGACCGGGGACCCGGAGCCGCTGCCGAGCGATGTTCGGCACGCGATGCGGGATGTGGTGTCGCATTGCATCCATGGTGTCGACCTGAATCCGCTGTCGGCCGAGTTGGCGAAGGTGTCCCTGTGGCTTGAGTCGTTGGACCCGGGCCAGCCGCTGGCGTTCTTGGACGCGCAGATCAAGGTGGGCAACTCACTGCTGGGGTCTACGCCGAGGTTGTTGGCGGGTGGGATCCCGGATGAGGCGTTCAAGGCGCTGGACGGGGACAATCCCAAGGTCATCAAGTCCTTGAAGGCACGCAATATCAAGGAAAAGGCTGGACAGAGTTCGCTGTTCGAAACGCCAGGCGTACAGGTGGCCAACGGCGTATTCGCGGCGCGTCTGGCGGAGGTCGTACAGGCGCAACCGCGCAACCTGATCGACGTGCACACGCAGGCACAGAAGTATCGCGACTTCATGCGGCTGCCGGATCTGGTGAAGCGGCGCGAAGTCGCGGACGCTTGGTGCGCGTCGTTTGTGAACCACAAGCTGGACGCCATGACGGGCATCACGACGGCTACGTTCGAGCAACTCGACATGACGCCGGAATCGGTGCCGGCGACGACACGGGCGGAGATTGCGCGGCTCTCCGAGCAATACCGGTTCTTCCACTGGCACTTGGAGTTTCCGCACATCTTCCGGGTGAACGACATGGATGCCGAGGGGGTCGACTCCGAGACTGGGTGGGCCGGCGGCTTCTCGTGTGTCGTCGGCAATCCGCCGTGGGAGCGAGTCAAGCTTCAGGACAAGGAGTTCTTCGCCACCGAGGATGAGGCGATCGCCAACGCGCCGAACAAGGCGGCGCGGGATCGCATGATCAAGGCGTTGCTCGACACCGAGCCGGGGCGTCAGTTGCACGCCCGGTATGTGGATGCCAAGCGACGGGCCGAGGGCGAGAGTCGGATCCTGCGGGCTTCCGGGCGGTATCCCCTGACGGGCCGGGGCGACGTCAATACGTACGCGGTGTTCACCGAGACCGCCTCGATCGTGATCGAGCCGTCGGGCCGCTTCGGTTTGGTACTGCCGACCGGTATCGCGACGGACGCGACCACGGCCCCGTTCTTTTCGGACCTGGTGCGGCGGAGCGCGCTGGTGTCGTTCCTGGACTTCGAGAACGAGGCGTTCTTGCTGAGCCGGGACGTCCACCACAGCGTTCGCTTCTGCTTGCTGTCGGCGGGCGGGAAGAACGTGAAGGTCGGCGTGGCCTCGTTCGCGTTCGGGACGCGGCACATCGAGGACTTGGACGCTCGACGGTTTGCGATGCCGCCCGAGGAGATCCTGCTGGTCAACCCGAACACGGGAACGTTGCCAGTGTTTCGATCGCGTCGCGACGCCGAAATTACTCTTGGGATCTACCGGCGGCTTCCTGTGCTTATACGCGAGGGGGTGCCCGATGGAAATCCCTGGGCTCTTTCTTTCCTGCGAATGTTTGACATGGCCAACGATTCTGACTTGTTTCGCATGGCGGAATCTTTCGCGGATGAAAATGCATCAGGTGCTGTCTCGGGGCGCTGGGATAAATCTGGCGATGTTTACCATAAGGGCAGAGACCGCTTTCTTCCGCTATATGAAGCAAAAATGATGCACCATTACGACCACAGACTCGGTACCTATGAAGGGCAGACCACGGCGCAGTCGAACATGGGAACGCTGCCGCGAGTTACAGCCGATGAGCATGATGAGCCCGCATTTACCACTCAGCCAAGGTACTGGGTTAGTGAAAAAATCATGCGGACAAAATTGGCACAAAATGGACAAAGCAATGGCTCTTGGGATGGCGAGACATCTGCCGATCTTCCGATGAGCGGACCATGATTATCTCGGCTTTGCCTAGAAATCCTACGCCAGACGGGACGCTTCTAATGCTCCCGGATACCGATTCTCCTGCGCCACTTCAGGCGGCTCTTAGCTCGTTTGTGCTCGATTTTGTTGCTCGACAGAAATTCAGCGGCACGCATCTGAAGTACTTTACCGCCTATCAGCTCCCCGTACCCAACCCAAGCAGTTTTAAAGAAAACCCGGGCTGGGATAGGGGAATCGATATCGATGCATGGATTTCAGTCCGCGTACTGGAGCTTGTGTACGTTGATTATCGGATGTTCGGTTATGCTGCTCAGTATCGGGATGCCGGGCTTCCATTTCGCTGGTCCGAAACTCGTCGAGAGTTGATTCGGGCCGAACTCGATGCAGCATTCTTTCATATCTATGGGCTCGAGCGCGTTGACGTAGAGTACGTAATGGAATCATTCCCGATCATCAAGCGCAAGCAAGTCGCCGCAAATGGAGAGTACAAGACCGAGCGCTTGATTCTAGAGGCCTACGACGCCATGGCAAACGCCATCGAGACTGGTGTGCCTTACAAAACGCCGCTGTGCCCACCTCCCGGCGAAGGCGCCCGTCATCCCGCACGGGTTTTCTCTCCAAAAAACTAGACCCTGGTGGTCTGCCTGGTATTCAAGCTCCGGAGGAAAGAGTTCCATGTGGTCGAATCGAACTCAAGCTGATCGCCAGACGACACCTTGGAGTCCCGGACGCCTGTGAGCGGTTTCGAGCTGTTTAGGATGGCAGCCTCGACACAGTCGCTGCCCGATCCTCCACTGTGGCTGGACTTGATCCACTTGGTTTGAATACCGGTCTCCATCATGCTGACCTCTTGTTCCCGTTGAGGGCGAAAAAATCTCGCACTTCTGTGATCATTTTAGTGGATTCTTCCGGGTTAATCGCCTGTGTAGTCAGGTGATTGAAAACGGTCCTATGCCGTTCGAGATCAACGGATTTCTCAACATAGAGCGCTCCGACCCCTGCGAGACTACCAACATAAACGACATCCAAGCTCGGGTCCTGTCCCTTGATATAGATGAACCCGGTGGTATCTGCATAGGCGCCGGCCGCGAAGGGCAAAATTTGGATTGTGATATACGAGCGTTCAGAGCAGGTCAAAAGATGATCGAGTTGCCCTGCCATGGTTTCTGGGCGACCCACGGCCCGGCGAATGACTGCCTCGTCAAGCACGATTCGCAGATGCGGCGGGTTTTCTCGCTTGAGAATGTCTTGGCGCCGCATGCGGACTTCGACCATGCGGGCGAGCTGGTCCTCGGTTGCGTGCGTTTCAGTGGCGCGGTGCACGGCGTCGGCGTAGGCGCGTGTCTGTAGAAGGCCCGGTACGTAGGACGTTGCGAATGCGCACAACTCCAGCGCCTCGTCCTCCAACGTGAACAGTGGGGTCAGCCAGGCCGGGATCGCATCGGTGATGCCCTTCCACCAACCCTGAACCTTCGCGTCCTTGGCCAGAAGGACCGCAGCTTCGCACTCGGCATCGGTTGCGCCGTACGCGCGGCACAACGCCTCCACGACGACCCACCTGACGGATCCGGTGTTGTTCTCGTAGCGGTTGACCGTCGCCCGTGAGTGGCCAACGGCTGCCCCGGCCTCCTCCAGAGTCAGACCCTTGCGATCTCTCAGTCGACGCAGTTCCGTTGCCAGTAGTCGGCGACGTGTGGTCGGTCCCAATGCCATGTCTCCTCCGGCCTTCGCGTGGTCAGTTTCCCGATCCAGGGGATCGAGGGCAACAAACGAGGCCTCAGTCCGGGCATGCACGCAAGTTCGATTTCGTGCGCATCTCAACATGAGATTCACATCTACGGATGCACAGTGCCATACTCGTCTCATCCGTCACGCTTCGGGGGCCTTTGGACGCGGAGTGTGGTCGCTCTGAGCAGTCGATGGCAGCGCACGACGCGCGGGTGCCACGAAAGAAGGCGTATATGCCCATGGACTCGTTTCAGTGGAGGCCTGCCCTACTTGCGGGTGGAGGAGCAGCCACGAAACCGCCGACTCTCGGGGTTGGTTCGCCTCGAAGCCCCATCCGCCAGGTATGGCCCGTCGAGGCCGCGTCCCTCGGAGTAATCGCCGGGCTTGCGGCCGTACCACGAACCCGCCGATTCGCTCGGCGCGCTTGCGAGGATTGGGGCATCGGTGGTGACCCACTCGATGCGCTCCAGTTGATCGTCACCGAGCTCGCGACCAACGCCGTGATGCACAGCGGCAGTCCGACCTACACGCTCATCCTCACGCGGACCGGCGACGCCGTCTGGGTCGAGGTGATCGACTGCGGTCGGTGGCGCGAAGAAGTCGACCGCTGCGAGCGCACCGCCGATGGCGGGCGCGGGTGGCGTCTCGTTCGTGAACTCGCGCAGCGGGCCGGGGTCGAGCGGGCGGCGGACGGCACCTGTGCCTGGGCGGAGGTGTTCACGTGAAGCCGCCCGCCAATCCACGCCTCGTGGCCGCACGCAACGCGCTCGGGCTGTACAGCCAAGAGCAGTTCGCCGAGCGGATCGGGGTGGACGTCCGGCAGGTGCGTCGCTGGGAGTCGGCCGATCCGCCTTGGCCGCGCCCTTACGGACGACAGCGGCTCGAAGCGTTCTTCGGGATGCCACTCGATCGGCTCGGGTTCACTCCGCCATGGGCACGCGGCACGCCAACCGATCCCGAACAGGCCGGCATCCGGATCGCCGCGCGGTCCGTTGCGCTCCTCGCACACGCCCGCCGTGACCTGGCGGAATCAGTCCTCGGCGACGAACTGCCCTGGCTTGCGACGCTCCCGGAACCGCAGCGCATTGCCTGCGTTCACGAACTGCTCGATGCCCTGGCCACCGGGCCCGCCGCCTTCCGCGAACACCTGGCCACCTGGCGGGCATTCGCCGTTCGGCTTCACGCGCACGTGCTCGGCGACGAGTTCGCCTGAACGCGCCCCGCGCGGCCCACCCACAAGCGCGACCATGAAGCGCAGGCCCCGGTGACGGAGTGTCAAAAACCAACCCTCGCTCATTCGGGTGAAACTCGGCCAACGCCCACCAAACGCCGGTTACGGTTCGACTACAGAAAGCGGCGACCACCCTTGCCGGGGCGATCGCCGCAAAGTCAGACCGCCCCTGAACCGGGCGGCCGACCGAAAGGCAAGCCGTGAACCCGGCGCACCTCCCAGGGCAAGCATGCCCGAACCCTCCCCGGCCGACCAGCAATCCCCCCACGATTCCCCCATACGCGCGCCGAGCAGTCTGGCTACAGACCGTCCGCCGCGATCCGGAGATCGAGCGCACGCTGCTGTTCTTCGCGCTGCTGCTCTCTTCGTACGCCAACGCCGACGGGACCGGCATCCGAGTCACCCACGCGATGCTCGCGACCGACACCGGATTTCACCTCTCCACGGTCCGCCGCGCACTCGACGCCCTACAAAAGCGCGGCCTCCTGCTCCAACTCCACCGCGGCCACCGACTCGGCGACGGCCGCGCCGCCCTCAGCGAGTACACGCTGCTCATCCCCTCAACGGCTCATCCATACGAACCGCTGACCGACGGCTCAACCGCCCACCGAGATGAACACCTGAGCGTTCCGAGTCGCTCACCCACAAATCCCTCAACCGCTCACCACAGGGCCTCAACGGTCCACCCGGATGAGCCGCTCCCTGTAGTTACCTCTATGGGGATGGGGGCAGGTTCTCCCCCCAGTCCCTCCTGGCCCGCACGCCGCACGCCCGACACCGCGTCGTTCCGGGCTGCCAAAGTCCTGGTCGAACAACTCCCCTCCGAATCCCACGAGTTCCTGCTGCCCGGCCTGCACCGCATCGCCCTCAAGCTCGCCGACCGCACAGACCGCAGCACCCTCGTCCACGACCTGGCGGACACCATCCGCACACGCGGCCCCCTGACCGGCCCCGGTATCAGATCCCCGCTCGCCGTACTCCTGTACCGCCTGGACGAGGCGATCGACGTCCACCAAACCATGCGCGAGTCCTTCCGCCGCTCCCTCAGTGCAGACTCCGAGACGTCCTCGCCGGCGATTCCGGCCTGCGACTGCAAGGGCGGTTGGCGCGGCGAGGACCACGAAGGTCGCCCGATCGTGTGTACGCGCTGCAAACCGCGCTACGGCAACCGCGTGCCGCTGTTCTGATCCGAGCCTTCTCCCAACGAGCCTGCCGGGTGGCGGAGTTCGGACGGCAGAGTCCCTGTCGGAGTCCGGTGCGAGCATTGACTTCCCGCGCTCCGGATCGTCCGGGCAGCCGCTACGGTGGCCACGACTCGTTTGGTTTGCGGGCCGAGACCGAGGGTGGATCACGCGTGAGCGCTGTGCAGGGTGACGTGGAAGCTCCGACCGAGGGAGCAAGGGAGCTGTCTCCACTGGGGCGGCGCATAGACCTTCTGACCCGCAGCATCGGGCGGAAACACTGGGTGGCGATCAACGACGCCGCGCGCTTCCTGAACGTCAGCGAAGGAGCAGTGCTCGCGGAACTCGTGGACGGCGCGATCGACCACGGGCATCGCATCCTCTCCAAAGAGGGATACCCGCTTCTTCCGATCGACCACGACGTCTTGCTGAAACTCTGGAAGCGGGACGGGATCACCGCAGCCGAAACCAAGCAGAGGAGGGTGAAGGGTGATACTCGGGACAAGGTCAAGGAAGCCGAATTGAGCGCGCTCATGCCGGCCGAGGAAGACGCCCACACCGGCCGCCGGGCCTGGTTCGTCAAGGGCTCCTCGGTCAACGGACACAACGTCGTGCCGGATTGGCTCACCGACGGATTCGTGTCGCTGCCGGCGAGCAAGCTGCGGAGCCTGCCTCCCGGCGTGACACGCGACGAGGTCAAGGAAGCGATCGAGGAGGACTACGCGCACGTCTCCTACAACGCGCGCGACCAGCGGGTGACGGAGTATCACCTCTTCCTCAGCCGCATGCGTGAAGGCGACCTCGTGCTCGCCCAGACGTCCGGCGACATCCACCTCGGCATCGTCACCGGGCCGCCCGGCTTTGTGTCCAGCGTGGACGGCCAGGCCAATCTGCGGCGTTCCGTCGAGTGGCGCACGCTCGACGAGCCGATCGACTACGTGGAACTGCCGCAAGAGGTCTCCGCGAGGCTGTCCACCCAACTGAGCATCGTCGACCTGACCGAGTTCGTGGACGCGTTGGCCGAGCTGATCGGTGTCGGCTCGACGCCGACGACCGACGTCGCGCCCAAGGGCACGCGCGAGATGACCCTGCCTGCCGTGCCCGAGGAACTGGCGGCGGAGCTGTACCTGCCGCACGGCTGGCTTCAGGAATGCGTGGACCTGCTGCGCGACCGCCCACAATTGGTCTTCTACGGCCCGCCGGGCACGGGGAAGACCTTCATCGCCCAGGCCCTGGCCGAGCATCTCGCCGGTGCGGGTGTGGTCAAGCTCGTGCAGTTCCACCCGGCGTACTCCTACGAAGACTTCTTCGAGGGCTACCGTCCGCGCGCCGGCAAGGACGGGCAGGTCGGATTCGAGCTGACCGCAGGGCCCTTCCGCAAGCTGGTGGACGCGGCGCGGGAGAACCCCGAACTGCCGCACGTCCTGATCATCGACGAGATCAACCGGGCCAACTTGGCGAAGGTCTTCGGCGAGCTCTACTTCCTCCTGGAATACCGGTCGCGCAACATCGACCTGATGTACTCCTCCGGCGACGACAAAGAGTTCACGCTGCCGAAGAACGTGCTGATCATAGGCACCATGAACACCGCCGACCGCTCCATCGCCCTGGTCGACGCGGCCATGCGGCGACGGTTCTCCTTCATGGCGCTGCACCCGACCCAGGACCCGGTCGACGGAGTACTCGACCAGTGGCTGGCGGCCCACGACTACCCACCGCACGCCGGCTTGCTGCTCGCCGAGTTGAATCGGCGGATCCAGGACCCGGACTTCGCGGTCGGGCCGTCCTACTTCATGCGCAAGGCGGTACACGAGGACGAGGGCGGCCTCGAACGCACCTGGCGACGCAACATCCTCCCGCTCCTCGAAGAGCACCACTACGGCGACGGCGTGGACATCGAGGCCGAATACGGCTTCGCGGTCGTGGCCGAGGCCGCCGGCCTGCCCGCCGCCGACGTGTCCCCGGGCGGATCGGACGACGTGTGACCACGATCCGCCTCGCCGAGCACGCCGTCCTGACCGACGTTGCACTCAGCGCCGCCGCGGCGCACGCGCTGCAAGCCTCCAAGGTCGTCACGCTAACCCCGACCCGGGCACCGGGACGATGGCAGGTGCGGGGCAAAGCCGTTGTCGGCGCGGCCTGGGTCGGCCCGCCGGGAGACGGCGTCGAGCTGTGGGTGACGCCCAAGGTCCCCGTGGACAGATTGTTCTTCCTGCTCGGGTACAGCCGCGTCGGCATACAGTGGCGGGACCGGGTCGTGGACCTCGACGAACAGCCGGACCTGCTTTCGGCGGTCGCCGAAGCCTTCTCCCGGCAGGCCGACCGGGCGTTGCGTCAAGGGGTGCTCCAGGGCTACCACCAGGTCGAGGACGCGCTGCCGGTGCTGCGCGGTCGACTGCGCGAACGCGAACAGGTGCGCCGACGCCACGGGTTGATGGTGCCGCTGGAGGTGACCTACGACGAGTTCAGCGTGGACATCGCCGAGAACCGACTGATCCTGGCGGCGTCCCGGCGTCTGTTGCGGATGCCCGGCATATCTGCGTCGACACGTCATTCGCTCCAACGCACGCTGCTGCGCCTGAGCGGCGTCGAGGCGCCGGCGGACGGACAACCCTTGCCTCGATGGCAGCCGTCGCGGCTCAACGGTCGCTATCACGTGGCCTTGCCGCTCGCCGAACTCGTGCTGCGTGGCGGGTCGTTCGATCTCAGGGCCGGCAGCGTCCGGGTGGAAGGCTTCCTGGTCGACATGAACAAGGCGTTCGAGGACTTCGTGGTCCGCGCGTTGCAGGACGCGCTTCGACCGTACGGCGGCCGGTGTGTGATGCCCGCGAAGCACGATCTCGACGTGGAGAAGTCGGTGAAACTGGAACCGGACCTCGTCTGGTACCGCCCCGACGGCACACCGGGGGCCGTCGTGGACGCGAAGTACAAGGCCGAGAAGAACAAGAAGTTCCCGAATGCCGACGCCTACCAGATGCTCGCCTACTGCACCGCCCTCGGCCTGCCGCGCGGCCACCTGATCTATGCCGCCGGAGGTGACGCGCCGCCCGAACGCACCATCCGTCGCACCGGGATGAAGCTGCTCCGGCACGTTCTGCCGCTCGACCGGTCACCCGGGGAGGTCCTCGCCGCCGTCGCCGAGCTTGCCGACCTGATCGCCGGACCTCCCGCTCACGTACCGAACGGTTGACCGCGCGTCGTCGCCATCGCGTAATGTCCCGCAGCAAAGGCGTGCAAGGGGCGGGCGGCACAGGGGGGTTCCCGACGTGGGGTTGGCGAACGAGAACATCATTTCGCAGGTCGAGGATCTGCTCGCGGGACGCATCGTGATCCCGTCCATTCAGCGGGACTACGTCTGGAAGACGCCGGACATCCGTGACCTGCTCGACTCCCTCTATCGTGGATACCCCATCGGATCCGTGCTGTTGTGGAAGACCAGGATCCAGGTCCCGTTTCGGGCCGCCGCGGTCAGCCAGGACGCCCAGAACACCCATCAGCCCGTGTACCTGCTCGACGGCCAGCAGCGGCTCATCTCGCTGGCCTGGGTGTACCGGCCCGAGTCCCGGGCCGACGCGAAGAAGCTCGACCTGCGCTTCGACCTCGCGAACGAGCAGTTCGTGAGCCCGGTGGGCGCGCAGCGAAACGATCCGCTGTTGATCCCGGTGGTCGACGTGCTGGCGAGTGATCCCGAGTTCTTCCGGATGTTGACGGTGGCCGGGGTCGATCCCGCGACGCCGGTCTTTCAGACGTACTTCACCCGTCTGCAAAAGCTGCACGACATCCACAAGCGTGAGATCGCCGTCATCACCTACACCTCCGACGACTACGAGGAGGTCGCGGACGTCTTCGCCCGGGTCAACAAGGGTGGGCGCAAGCTGACCAAGGGCGACCTCGTCTACAGCGCGATCGCCGCCCGCTGGGCGGACGGACTTGCCACGATAGAGGCGTTTCACGCGGAACTGGCCCGAGACGGATTCGCCCTCGACCGCGACCCGGTGTTGCGCGTACTGGGGTACTACGCCGGGGTGGGTCTGCGCAGCATCAGGCTGCTCGACGCCTCGGTCACCGAAGCCGTACTCAAGGACGCGTGGGCCAAGACGGCGGACTCCGTCCGGATGACGGTCGAGTTCCTGCGCGAGGAATGCGGCGTACCGCGCTCGGCAGTACTCAAGACGCAGAACGTGCTGGTCGCGCCGTCCATCCTGCTGCATCGCAGGGGCGGCACGCTCGGCCTGGAGGAGACTCGCCGGTTGCGTCGCTGGATCTACACGATCCTGGCCTTCATGCGGTACACGGGGGCCTCCGAGACCGCGATGGAGTCCGACGTCCGGTGGATGGATGTCGAGCCGGAAGAGGTACGTTGGCGCGAGTTGACGAACGGTGCCTTCGGCACCCGCTCGGTGGACGCTCCCGTGCAGGCCACGGACCTGGAGCACAAGACGAGCGTGCACGCGTTGTTCAACGTCCTGTACATCGCCGCGCTTCGCCGCGAGGTGCGGGACTGGGTGGACGGTGACCGCCTCGACGAACTGCGGGAAGACTCGTCGGCGCGGATCGAGTACCACCACGTCTTCCCGGACGCGGCGATCGGCGGGGCCTATCCGAAGGAGTTGCGCAACTGCGTTGCGAACTACGCCTTCGTCTCGGCCCGCACCAAGCGGGCCATCGGGACCAAGACACCGGCACAATACCTTTCGACGCTCGACCCGGATCACCTCGCCGGGCACTGGATGCCCACGGACCCCGACTTGTGGACTGTCGAACGTTTTCCCGACTTCCTCGCGGCACGGCGAGGGCTGATGGTCGCGACCCTCAACGGCATGCTGGGTCTGCCCGGCGGTGACGGGACGGACGAGCCCGCGATCACCGTGGCCGCTCCGGTCGATGCGATCGAACAAGCAGGCGGCGACGCCGATCGCAGCCCGTTTTTCGACCTCGACTTTTCCGGCGCCGACCACGCGCAGGGGTGGTTACCTGCTGCGCCCGTCGAGTATCTCGATACCGAGGCCCGCTTCTGGGACCAATTGGTGTCCTGCTCAACGCGCGAGGAAGTGCAACTGGTTCGGGACCTTCTGGAGTTCTGGGACGTCAGTCGTGGCCGTGTCGATTTCGGAAACGGCGCTACGCCCACTGCGCGTCTGGTCCGCGAAGCACCCGACGGTACGGCCGTATGCCCGCTGCTGGTGTTTCCGTCCGCTGCGGGCAGTGGCATCGAGGTGCAGTTCAGGGAGCTGTTGCGGCACTCGCGATTTGCGCCGGAACCGATGCGGGATGAGCTTCGTACCCGCCTCAACGCCATCGCGGGCGTGGAGATCCGCACACACCACCTGCGCAGTTGCCCTAACTTCCCCTTGAGCCTGTTGGAGGACGAGGGCAACCTCGCCGTGTTGTACGAGGTGTTCGCCTGGCTCAAGGACGTGGTCTGAGCCGCCGGTCGAGAAGTTCCCCTGCTCAGGGCCGCCACAGTTCGCCGGGACCCGGTTCCGGCCAGGGGATGTCGGCACGGACTGCGGCGAAGAGTTCCTTGCAGCGCTTGTCGTCGAGCAGGACCACGCTCTGCCCGCCGCCGCGTTCGCCGAAGCCGGCGACGGGGGCGGTGCGAAACGCCAGGTCGGATTCGCTGATGCCCTTGAGGTCGGTGGCCAGGTCGAGCAGCGCCTTGAGGTTGAGGTTGTCGTCGACGGTCAGCGACTTGGTCAGCGACTGCAACAGGTTCTCGGTGCGCAGTGGGCTGCCGAGCACCCCCTCCGCGGTCACCTTCTCCGCGATCGCGCCCAGGAGTTGCTGCTGGTGCGCCACCCGATCGAGGTCGCCCCGTTCGAGCCCGTACCGCTGCCGCACGAACTTGAGCGCCTCGTTGCCGTCCAGCTTGGCGCGGCCCTTGTCGGCGTCC
The DNA here is from genome assembly GCF_040605455.1 of Embleya sp. NPDC005575. Taxonomy (NCBI): domain Bacteria; kingdom Bacillati; phylum Actinomycetota; class Actinomycetes; order Kitasatosporales; family Streptomycetaceae; genus Embleya; species Embleya sp. NPDC005575. The sequence goes on from NZ_JBEXCV010000003.1 coordinate 125,818, forward strand.
ACCGTCACCCCGCCGAGCGCGTCGACCATGCCCTTGAAGCCGCCGAAGTCCACCGCCGCGTAGTGGTCGATCCGCACGCCGGTCAGGTTCTCGATCGTGGCCACGAGGAGCGCGGGCCCGCCCCACGAGAAGGCCGCGTTCAGCTTGGCCTCGCCGTGTCCCGGGATCGACACCCACGAGTCGCGCGGCAGCGAGATCGCCGAGATCGAGGCCCGGCCGGCGGGCAGGTGCAGGATCATCATGGTGTCGCTGCGCCGCCCCTCCAGCGCGTTGGGGTCGGCGCCGGCCGCCGCCGCGTCCATGCCGACGAGCAGGATGTTCAGTGCCCGGCCGGCGGTGGGATCGGCCGGCGGGCGCGGCCCCGCTGCGGGGATGCTCGATCGGTCGAAGACTCCGTCGATCCGCTTGATGTTGGCGTTCAGCGAGTACACCAACCAGACCGCGCACCCGCCGACCACGAACAGCGACAGGGTGAGCAGCGCGACCAGTCCCACGACCGCCTTGCGGCGTCGTGACCAAGGCTTGCGCTCGGGTGTCGATGTCGACTCGACGTCTTCGTCAGTCCCGCTGACCTCGGCCGACTCGTCCGTCGCACCCAGCGCATCCGTCATGCGCAGAAGCTAGCTGACCAGCCGTCAGCAACGGCAGGGGAAGCCGAAAATCAGTGCGAAGACGAGATCGATTTCGGTGCCTGTCCGAGATCCGGAACCGGCCGCCGCATGCACACGCGAGGCCACCGATCCAACCCGATGGCCGCTTCGTGCGCTCGGATTGCCGCGAGCCCCGGCGTCACCTCGGCCGCATCGAGGGTCCGGAAGCCGATTCGCGCGTAGTACGGCGCATTCCACGCCACGTCCCGAAACGTGGTCAACGTCGACACGAGCCCGGTCTTTGCCTGCACCCGATCGATCATCGCCCGCCCGAGCCCGCGCCGCGCCCCGTCGGGATGCACCGACACCTGCTCGATGTGCGCCGCGCCGTCCACGAGGTCCCAGATCAGATAGGCGATCGCCGGTTCCCCGATCACCAGGCACCGCCCATCGCTCTGATATCGCGCCAACTCCGCCACGGAGAACGGCTCATCCGCTGCGATCTCCGGCATCCCCACATCCGTGAAGCACCTCCCGGCGGCGACCTCGATCTCCCGCAAACGCTCCAGATCGCGTACCGAGGCACCACGCATCGCATCACTCATGATCACCATTGTGGCCGCCGCCGAGAACGCGGGACGGCGCGTGGGGCGGCGGTACGGTGGCGCTCAGGCCCCGCGCCAACCGCCTGCTTGACTGTGCCCGAGTGCTCGCTTAACGTGACTCGACCGGCGCCGAGGCCCGCCTTCAAGGTGTGGGCCAATCGCTCGGCCGACTCACGGGGGTGGGCACCATGACCGATCTCGTCATTGATCTCGCATGGCTCGAAGGCGTATCCGGCCGATTGGCCGAGGCCGCGTCCGTGTCCAAGACCGAGACCCTCCCGGACCGGATCCCCATAGACCTGCGTGAGGTTATCCATCCTCCCAAGCAGCCGGCCGACCCGTGAGCCGATCCGTGATGAGCGGCATGTGGCGGCGCGCCGTGGTCGCCGTCCCGGGGCTCCTGCTGGCCACCGGGTGCGGTGGGTCGCACGAGCCGCAGCCCGATCCCGCGATGGTCTCGGAGGCGCGGAGCGCTGCCCTCACCTGGTTCACCGGGACGTGGCGCAACGATTTCGAGGCCGCGTGCCCCAATATCAAGGCCGGGAGCGTTGCCGCCCCGCCCTTCGGGGGCTGCGGCATGGCGGCCACGAACCTGTGGAGATCGATGAATCCGGATGCCGAGGCGCTGATCTCGGTCGACATCGCCAAGCTCGAACTCCGTGACGACAGAGCCAAGTTCGATTCGGATCACGTCACGGTGAACGGCCGGCCGTTGTCGGATTCGGTGGATCGTGCCGCAGGCGGGCAAGCGCACGTGCGTTATACCTACACGTTCAGGCGCATCCAGAATTTGTGGTATTTCCAAAAGGCCGACTCCGAGGCCGGATTCTGATCCACGTGTGACGCGAGTGCCGAAGGGCGGCCCGATGGAGCAGGGCCGCCCTTCGCACGTTGTCGACTACTGCGGGACCGAAGCCGCTCCCGCCGGCAGGAAGCGCTTGCCGATCGTCTTTTCGGTGACGCCCGCGCGGTCCAGGTACGGGGTGATGCCGCCCAGGTGGAAGGGCCAGCCGGCGCCGGTGATCATGCACAGGTCGACGTCCTGCGGGGCGGCGACGACGCCCTCTTCGAGCATGAGGTTGATCTCGTCGGCCAGGGCTGCCAACGCGCGGTCGCGGACCTGCTCCTGTGTGGAGGGGGAGTTGCCCACCTCCAGCAGGGCGGTGACCTCGGGGTCGACCTCCTGGGCGCCCGAGGCCCAGGTCAGGAAGGAGCGCTTGCCGGCCTTGACCACGCGCTCCAGGTTGGGCGAGACGCCGAAGCGGTCCGGGAAGGCCGTGTGCAGGGTCGCGCCGACGTGTGCGGCGATCGCCGGGCCGACGAGTTCGAGCAGGACCATCGGGGACATCGGCAGGCCGAGCGGGGCCAGCGCGTTGTCGGCGATCTCGATCGGGGTGCCTTCGTCGACCGCGGCCAGCACCTCGCCCAGGAAGCGGGTGAGGACGCGGTTGACCACGAACGCCGGGGCGTCCTTGACCAGGACCGAGGTCTTCTTGAGCTGCTTGGAGACGGCGAACGCGGTGGCGAGCGCACCGTCGTCGGTCTGCTCCGCGCGGACGATCTCCAGGAGCGGCAGAACCGCGACCGGGTTGAAGAAATGGAAGCCCACGACCCGCTCGGGGTGCGCCAGCTTGGCGGCCATCTCGGTGATCGACAACGACGAGGTGTTGGTGGCCAGGATGCAGGTCGGCGAGACCACGGCCTCGACCTCGGCGAACACCTGCTGCTTGACCGACATCTCCTCGAACACGGCCTCGATCACGAAGTCGGCGTCCGCGAACGCGTCCTTGGTCAGCGAGCCGGTCACCAGCGCCTTGAGTCGGTTCGCGGCGTCCGCCGAGATCCGCTTCTTGAGCAGGAGCTTGTCGACCTCGGCGTGTACGTAGCCGACGCCCTTGTCCACACGCTCCTGGTCGATGTCGGTCAGGACGACCGGCACCCGCAGGCGGCGTGCGAACAGCAGCGCGAGCTGCGAGGCCATCAGCCCGGCGCCGACCACACCGACCTTGGTGACCGGGCGCGCGAGCTGCCGGTCGGGGGCGCCGGCCGGGCGCTTGGCGCGCTTTTGGATCAGGTTGAACGAGTACAGCCCCGCGCGCAGTTCGTCGCCCATGATGAGGTCGGCGAGCGCGTCGTCCTCGGCGTCGAAGCCGGCCTGGAGCGAGGCGACGTCGCCGAATCGCGCGGAGCGCGCCGCGTCGATGATCTCCAGCGCGCGGTACGGCGCGGGGGAGGCCCCGTGCACCTTCGAGTCGGCGATCGCTCGACCTCGCTCGATCGCCGCGTCCCAACCGGCGCCGCGGTCGAGCTCTGCTCGCTCGACCACGATCTCGCCGGTGACGACCTTGCCCGCCCACACCAGCGACTGGGCCAGGAAGTCGGCGGATTCCACCAGCGCGTCCGCGATCCCGAGCTTGAATGCCTTGGGGCCGTTGAGCTGCCGGTTCTGGTTCAGCGCGTTCTCGATGATCACGGTGATCGCGTTGTCCGGGCCGATCAGGTTCGGCAGCAGCACGCAGCCGCCCCAGCCGGGGACCAGACCCAGGAAGCACTCCGGCAGCGAGAAGGCCGGCACCGCGGTGGAGATGGTGCGGTACGTGCAGGCCAGGCCGATCTCGACGCCGCCGCCCATCGCCGCGCCGTTGTAGAACGCGAACGTGGGCACGGAAAGCGTGGTCAGCCGCTTGAACGTGTCGTGGCCGGCCTTGCCGATGGCGTGCGCGTGCTCGCGCAGGCCGACCTTCTCCACGCCCTTGAGGTCGGCGCCGACTGCGAAGATGAACGGCTTGCCGGTCACCCCCGCCGCGACGATGTCGCCCGCAGCGGCCAGCGCCTCTACCTTGTCGATCGCGCCGTTCAGCTCGCCCAGACCGGCCGGGCCGAACGTGTTCGGCTTGGTGTGGTCGAAGCCGTTGTCGATCGTGATCAGCGCGAATCTGCCCGCGCCGCCCGGAAGATCGAGCACGCGTACGGGGAAGTGCGAGACCAGCTCGTCCGGGAAGACCTCGGCGGCCAGTCGAGTCAGGTCGCTCACTTGTCGTTCCCCTCGGAGTTCGCGGTGTTCGCGGTCCAGTTCGGGTTCTCCCAGATGACGGTCCCGCCCATGCCGAGCCCGATGCACATCGAGGTCAGGCCGTAGCGGACCTCGGGGTGCTCCTCGAACTGCCGCGCGAGCTGCGTCATCAGGCGCACGCCGGACGAGGCGAGAGGGTGGCCGAAGGCGATGGCGCCGCCGTACTTGTTCACGCGCGGGTCGTCGTCGGCGATCTTGTAGTGGTCCAGGAAGGACAACACCTGGACCGCGAACGCCTCGTTCAACTCGAACAGGCCGATGTCCTCGATGGTGAGGCCGGCGCGCTCCAGGGCCTTCTCGGTGGCCGGGACCGGGCCGATGCCCATCACCTCGGGCTCGACGCCCGCGAAGGCGAACTGCACGAGCCGCATCTTGATCGGCAGACCCAGCTCGCGCGCGGCGTCCTCGGAGGCGAGCAGACACGCGGTCGCGCCGTCGTTGAGGCCGGCCGCGTTGCCCGCGGTGACCCGGCCGTGCGGACGGAACGGGGTCTTCAGCGCGCCGAGGCCATCGAGCGTGGTGCCCGGGCGCATCGGCTCGTCGACGGTGGACAGGCCCCAGCCCTGCTCGACCGAGCGGGCCGCGACCGGCACCAGGTCGGGCTGGATCTTGTTGTCGGCGTACGCCTTGGCGGCCTTGTCCTGGCTGCCGACGGCGAACCTGTCGGCGCGCTCCTTGGTCAGCTGGGGGAAGCGGTCGTGGATGTTCTCCGCGGTGTTGCCCATGACCAGCGCGGACGGGTCCACGAGCTGCTCGGAGATGATCCGCGGGTTCGGGTCGGCACCCTCGCCCATGGGGTGGCGGCCCATGTGTTCGACACCGCCGGCGACCACGACGTCGTAGGCGCCGAACGCGATGCCGCCGGCGGCGGTGGTGACCGCGGTCATCGCGCCCGCGCACATGCGGTCGATCGAGTAGCCGGGCACCTCGCGCGGCAGACCCGCGAGCAGCGCCGCGGTGCGGCCGATGGTCAGGCCCTGGTCGCCGATCTGCGTGGTGGCCGCGATGGCGACCTCGTCCACGCGGGCCGGCGGCAGCGACGGGTTGCGGCGCATCAGCTCACGGATACACGCGATGACGAGGTCGTCGGCTCGCGTCTCGTGGTAGATGCCCTTGGGGCCGGCCTTGCCGAAGGGGGTACGGACGCCGTCTACGAAGACGACGTCCCGGACGTTACGAGGCACGAGCGCACACTCCTCCTGCGATGGGTACGGGCCCCATGCTACTCATGAGTAACCAATGGTCCTAGCCCTCGGTCCCTCTCGGGTCGCGCCGATCCGCCGGGTTGCCGCCGGCGGTGGCCGGGATCGGCCCGGTGGCCGGCGCGTTTTCGAGGCGAGCGGGCCGACGGCCGGGGGGTGTCGTTCGCGTCCGAGCGGGTGCCGAGGCGAGCGAACGGGTGCCGTCGGGCGGGTGTCCAGGCGGGTGTCGAGGCGCGCGCGAACGGGTGTGTGTCGGGTGCGCGTGCGGGGGTGCGACCGGGGTGCATTCTCCGACCGGGCATCCGAGTGTGCCCGGGTGCGCGTTCGGACACGCGAACGCGGCTGAGGGGTCGGCAAGTACCGCGGTGGGCGCCCGAGTCGTCATCGCCACAGCGCCCGGGTCGGGCGCACGATCGCTCGCGTCGGCGGTGGAGGCTCCGGCGGGTCGCCCCGACGGGTTGCCGCGCCGGGCTGCTCCGAGGTGATCACGAGGGCTCCGGATTGCGCTGACTTGGCCCGACTCTACGCATATACCGGGCTTGTAATGCTTTGCCGCGCCAGAGATCGCGAGGCGGACGTGATGTGATCCACGCTCGGAGCGGCGGGCCTTTACTTTTACTTGACTGTATGGGGGCATTCGGCTGACAAAATAAGCCAAGCCTAGGCTTGGTTAGCCTTGCCTAAGAATTGCTCTTTGTCCTCTTTGTGTATGCCTGTTGGCCCCTGTCGTCCGTCTGCCGGGCATCGACCCGTCTTCGCTTGTTCTCGTCCCCGGGAGAGTCCATGTCTGTTGTCCGTCGCCGTCCTGCCGTCCGCGTGCTGGGCACCGGACTGCTGCTCGCGTTGCCGCTGGCGCTCACCGCGTGCAGCAGCGACGAATCCTCCGGCGACGCGGTCAAGGTCACCGCCAAGGACAAGTCGTGCGACGTCGCCAAGAAGGACTGGCCGGCAGGCAAGAACAGCATCAAGGTGACCAACAAGGGCAGCCAGGTCACCGAGTTGTACGTCTACGCCCAAGGCGACCGGATCGTCACCGAGCGGGAGAACATCGGCCCCGGCACCTCGGCGACGCTGAACTTCGAGATCAAGGCCGGCAAGTACGAGGTCGCCTGCAAGCCCGGCATGAAGGGCGACGGCATCCGGCAGACGATCACCGTCGCCGGCACGCCCGCCGAGAAGCCGGTCGACCCCCGACTCGCCCAGGCGGTCGCGCACTACCGCGCGTTCACCACCGAGACGGTCGACCAAATGATGCCGATCGCCACCGAGTTCGTGAACGCGGTCAAGGCCGGCGACGTGGCCAAGGCCAAGGAGCTCTACCCCAAGTCGCGCCTGGGCTGGGAGACCATCGAGCCGGTCGCGGAGAGCTTCGGCGACCTCGACCCGCAGATGGACGCCCGCGAGGCGGACCTGGAGCCGGGGCAGGAGTGGTCCGGCTGGCACCGGATCGAGAAGACGCTGTGGACGACCGGGCAGATCACCGACGCAGACAAGGGCTACGCCGACCGCCTGCTGGCCGACCTCAAGACGCTCCAGTCGAAGGTGGGCACGGCCGAGATCACCCCGACCTCGATCGCCAACGGTGCCAAGGAACTCCTCGACGAGGTGGCCACCGGCAAGGTCACCGGTGAGGAAGAGGCGTTCAGCCACACCGACCTGTGGGACTTCGTGGGCAACGTGGACGGCGCGAAGAAGGCGTTCGACCTGCTGAAGCCGTACGTGGCGGAGAAGGACGCGGCGCTGGCCGCCACCCTCGACGGCGAGTTCGCCAAGATCCAGGGCCTGCTGAACAAGTACAAGCAGGGCGAGGGCTACGTTTCCTACGACACCGTCGACGAGGTCAAGCGCAAGGAGCTCTCGGACGCGGTCAACGCGCTCGGCGAGCCGCTGTCCAAGCTGGCCGGCGTCGTCGCCTAGTCATGCCCCACGTCGCAACGGGTCAACAACCGGCCGCACCACAGGGCCGGGTACAGCACGTCTTCAGCCGCACCGAACGTCCATAGGGAGGCCCCATGACCGAGATCGAACACGACACCGAGACGGTCGAGCCGTCGGGCGACGGTTTCAGCCGGCGGGCCCTGCTGGGCTGGACCGGTGGCGCGCTCGTGGTCGGCGCCGCAGCGGCCGGCGGGGTGGCCACCGCGGTCACCGGAACCGAGGACAAGTCGTCCGCGCCGGCCCTGGGCGCGGTCGACTTCCACGGCGCCAACCAGGCCGGCATCGCCACGCCGGTGCAGGACCGGCTGCACTTCTGCGTCTTCGACGTGATCACCGACGACCGCGCCAAGCTGGTCCGCATGCTTCAGCAGTGGACCGCCGCGGCGGCCGCGATGACCGCGGGCAAGGCGATCGGGACCGGCGCGGACAGCGGCGTTCCACAGTCGCCGCCGGACGATACCGGCGAGGCGGTCGGTCTGCCGCCGAACAACCTCACGCTCACCGTCGGGTTCGGCCCCTCGCTGTTCACCAAGGACGGCAAGGACCGCTTCCAGATCGCCGCGAAGAAGCCCGAGGCGCTCGCCGAACTGCCCTTGTTCCCGGGCGACAAGCTCGACCCGCAGCGCTCGGGCGGCGACATCGCGGTCCAGGCCTGCTCGGACGACCCGCAGGTCGCGGTGCACGCGATCCGCAACCTGGCCAGGATCGGCTTCGGCGTGGTGTCGGTGCGCTGGTCCCAACTGGGCTTCGGCAAGACCTCCTCGACCACGCCCGAGGCGATGACGCCGCGCAACCTGTTCGGGTTCAAGGACGGCACGCGCAACATCGCCGGCACCGAGACCGACCGACTGCGCGAGCACGTGTGGGTGCCGGCCGGCGAGGGCCCGCAGTGGATGACCGGCGGGTCGTACCTGGTGGCCCGCCGGATCCGGATGCACATCGAGACCTGGGACCGGACCTCGCTGCAAGAGCAGCAGGACGTCATCGGCCGGTCCAAGGGTGTCGGCGCGCCGCACGGCGCGACCGGCGAGCACGACGTGGTCCCGCTCAAGGCGCTGCCGGAGAAGTCGCACGTGCGGTTGTCCCACCCGGACTCCAACAACGGCGTGACCATCCTGCGGCGCGGCTACTCGTTCGTGGACGGCTCGGACGGGCTCGGCCGGCTGGAGGCGGGCCTGTTCTTCCTGGCCTACCAGCGCGACCCGCGCAAGGGCTTCATCCCGCTCCAGCAGCAGTTGGCGGCGAACGACACGATGAACGAGTACATCCAGCACGTGGGTTCGGCGCTGTTCGCCTGCCCCGGCGGGGTGCGCGGCGCGGACGACTACTGGGGCAAGGCGCTGTTCGCCTGAGTACTCGGTGGGCGGCGCCGCTCACATCGATGCGCGAAGGGCCCGATCCGTACTTCGGATCGGGCCCTTCGCGCATGCCTGGCGGGCTGCTCAGGCGGCCGCCACATTCTCCCGGGACGCCGGCGCCGGGGCCTTGGTGCCGCCCTTGGGGAGCAGGAAGAACAGGGCCATCACCGGGACGAGGTAGAGCAGCCAGACGGTGACCTGTAGGACCGTGGGGTCGGGCTGGAAGTTGAGGATGCCCTTGAGGAGGGTGCCGTACCAGCTGTCCGGCGGGATGGTGTCGCTGATGTCGAAGGCCCGGTTCGACAGTCCCGGGAGGAAGTCGGCCTCCTGGAGGTCGTG